>JAYVGZ010000051.1:0-6899 GCA_043771805.1 Pseudomonadota bacterium | reverse complement strand
TTTTTTTGAGACGCGCGCTAGTAAGATGACTTCGCAAGTGCTCCTTGATCGGTATATGCAGTCGAAATCGGGTTCGTACTGCAGCCAGGGCGTCGAGTTTAAAATAGTCGATGATACTGAGGGTGCCGAGGTGCTCATTGTTGAGAGCCAGATAATTGAGTGCCTTGAGCGCCTTGTATCGAACGCGGTGAAATTTTCACCCCAGGACCGTACGGTAGAGCTCCATGCCTACCTAACCCATGGGGAGGTGTGTATTGATGTGAAGGACCGAGGTATCGGGCTCAATATTGATAAGCTTGACGAAGCGGTAGATGTTTTTGGTCAAATCGACCGTGAGCGCCTCGAGCAGCAGGGCGGTGGATTGGGGCTGCCGATTGCCAGCAGATACGCCGCCATCAACAACGGTCGGTTGGAGTTCGAGCCGCGAAAAGGCGGAGGATCGGTCGTGAGCCTGGTTTTTCCAAATGCGGCCGGGATTCCCGCCTAAGACTTAAATCAATAGGCTCGCTAATCAATCTGAAGCAGGGGATCAATGAACAGGTGATTGTGGGCCCGGCAGCTATTCACTATCGTATCGGGGGAGCTTTCGAGTGCCCCCCTACTATTTGACCAAAAAGGTAACCCTGATGAGCTTTCTCTTCTCCTTTCGCACGACCGCATTTGTTGTCGCTGTTCTCGGTGTTGCTGCCGTTGCCACCTCGGCATTACCCGCCTTGGCAGATGATTCTGCGAGTGCGCTCTCTGACATGTCAGCTAAAGTACAGTTCTTCACCCTGAAGAATGGGCTTCGTGTCGTGATGTACAATCGAGGCACTGCGCCAGTATTTTCAGGTGCTGTTGTTGTGAGGGTCGGTGGAAGCGATGAGCTACCGGGGCAAACCGGAATTTCTCACATGTTCGAACACATGGCGTTCAAGGGTACGAAGACCGTTGGTACCACCGACTTTGCTCAGGAACGAAAGCTTCTTGACCGAGTGGAGGAGATATCTGCTGCGTCATCCTCCGGAAATGCACTTTCACCCGATCAGAAAAAGGAGTGGGAGGCGTTGCACACGCAGCTCAAAAAAGTTTGGCAGAACGATGATTTCACCGCTCGATATGACCGCCAGGGTGCGCAGGGACAGAACGCGACTACGGATAAGGAATTCACAAAGTATTTCGTGAACCTGCCGAGATCCGCCTTTGAGTTCTGGTGTCGAATGGAGGCGGACAGGCTTATTAACCCTGTTATGCGCCAGTTTTACCAGGAAAGAGACGTTGTCCAAGAGGAGCGTCGGATGCGTTATGAGGACGATCCGGCAGGTAAGTTGTACGAGCTTCTGTTGGGAGTCGCCTACCAACGTCATCCTTACCGAGCACCAGTGATCGGTTACGATCGCGATATCCAAGGTCTCACCGCAGCTCGTCTTGATGAATTTCGCCGTCGTTTTTACGTGCCGAGTAATATGGTTGTAAGTATTGTGGGGCGCGTTGATCCGACCGAAGACATCAAGGTCGTTGAACAATATTTCGGAGAGCTACCAGCCGCACCCACACCGAGCCGGGAATACATTATCAATGAGAGCCCGCAGGAGGGAGAGCGACGGGTAACGCTTTCTACCACCGCAGCACCACAAGTTATGATCGCGTACAATAAGAAGAGCTATCCACATCCAGATGATCCTGCTCTCTCGCTGATGACCGAAATCTTGAGCGGCGGTAAAGTTTCGCCCCTATACACTGAATTGGTGAAGAAGAGGCAATTGATCTCCGGTATCAGTTCCGACGAGGGGCCTGGAGTTGCATATCCGAACTTAGTGATGTTTATCGCGCCAGTTAAGTCGCCACATTCAACTGATGAGGTTATTGATGCCTTTGATGCAGTAGTAGCCAAGTTCAAGAGAACAGGTGCTACGCAAGAGCAGCTAGACATTGCGAAGAGGTCGATAGGAATGCAGTACCTTGATCATCTGAGATCAAATCAGTCGTTGGCGCTCGATTTTGCTTCCTCGGAACTTGTCTATGGATCATGGAGAGCCTCCGTAGAGTGGTACGACAAGGTAATGAATACGTCTTTGGCTGAGGTAAAGCGCGTGACCGAGCAGTATCTTGTGGATAACCAACGTACGATTGGCACAATCGAGAGGGCGAAATGATCCGAGGTAGTAAGGTTTTATTGTCAGTGCTGCAAACGGGGCGGATTTCGCTTTGCGGGATTCTTACGGTAATTTCTGTAAGCTTCTGTTCCTGCCTGAATCCGTTGATGTCAGTTCAGCCTCCGCTTGCTTCAAGAGCCGATGAGGTGGCCGCCTTTAAGCCGATAAAGCCAGAGCGGTGGGTTCTGTCGAACGGTATGACGGTCCTTTTCTTAGAAGATAGAGAACTGCCAGTCGTGCACGGCCGCCTCTTTATTAGAGGTGGATCGCTTTGGGCTCCGGAAAGGCCGGTGGGTGGTATTGGAGCAATGGGAGAGTTGATGCGACAGGGTGGAGCGGCAGAGCTTTCATCCGATGCGCTCGATAATGAACTCGAGAAGCTTGCGGCAACGATAGGTACATCATTCGGGGCTGAGTTTGGCGCAGGGAATTTTTCATGCCTCTCGTCCGACTTTGATCGCGTGTTTGACCTGTTTTCAAAGATAATTCTTAAGCCGCGCTTCGATTCAGATCGCATAGCCCTCTGGAAGGGGCAGGCCATAGAGTCCATCCGTCGCCGTGTTGAGGATCCAGGGACGGTTGCAATGATAGCGTTTACCCAGCTGCTTTATGGCGACTCTCCTTATGGGCGAATTACAAAAGAGGAAGATATCCACCGCATGTCGCGTGCTGACCTCGTGGCACTTCACCGATCCTTTGTCCGACCGGATGGTGCAGTTCTGGTTATTACTGGGCGCATTGATAAAGCTGTCATTGAAGATGTCATAGCTAGAAAGCTTGGAAGCTGGGAGCCTCGCGGTACGGTTCTACCACCCGCGCCGCCAATCGAGGTTGAGCCTAAGCCTGGAATATACTTTATTGAGCTGCCTTTTTCTCAAGCAACCATTCAAGCGGGGCAGCTCGGAGTGCCACGTTTGACGCCAGACTACCCGGCCATTGATGTTTTTAACGACGTTTTTGGTGCCTCAGGCTTTGGATCGCGTTTGATGAAGAGGGTCAGGACTGAGCTTGGGCTGACCTACGGGGTCTCTGGTGGTGTCGCCCCAGCGGTTGTGAAGGGGATCAACTATTTTTCGGCGCAAACAAAGGCTGAATCGGTTGGAGAGGCGACGATTGAATCGATCAATGTCTTAAAGGGGATGCAGCAGGAAGAGCCCACACAGGCAGAGCTGGCTGAACGTAAGGCCGCCATTCGAAACTCGTTCGTCTTTAACTTTGAGTCCGCTGACAGTGTAGCAGGGCGAATTGCTCGGCTTGAACTTCTAAATTTCCCCTCGGATTACGATGACACCTATCTCGCCAAGATAGATCAGATCCAGCCTTCAGCGGTTACCGCAGTTGCCCGAGAACGGTGGGATCCATCGAAGTTTGTCGTGGTTGTTGTAGGGAACGAATCTGCTTATAGTCATCTGACTAAGATGTTGCAGGAGAAGCCTGGCCCCCTAGAAGGGTTTGAGCTGTTCAAACTAGGTTTTGATCAAGCTCTCAAGTTGCAGTAAAGTTTAATTTCTTCGAGTCAATAACTGAGCTGGCTCATCAAAGATCTTGAGTGTCGAGTAAACGCTTGAGAGCGAAGTTTATCTGCATCGAGGGCGATACCTGTGGATGATGCAATTTTCGGATTAGACCTATGATGTCTCGAGCGATTTTGGCATTTCTTTATGCGGCGTTATTGGGGCTTAGCGCGTGCTCCACTACGCCTGTTCCGGGTCCGGATAAAACCTTCCAAGGGGAGAGTCTCGGCGTTCTTGAAGGGGCTGGTGCGGGCGCAGTGACCGGATTTCAGGTAGGGGTGGGAGCTGGGCCAGGTGCGGCAGTGGGCGCAGGCGTTGGCGCAGTAGTAGGCGCCATTCGCGGGCTTACGCAGGATGGAATCGAGGAGACGGATATTCAGATTGCTCGTCGTGTGAAAGAGCAACGCGACATCTCGATTGCTCAGGAAGCTCTTGCAGATCATTACAAGAGGCGGATGGAGCTTCATCCTACCAGAGACCTTTTTCCGGCAGATATGTTTTTTCGTGGTGACTCAGTGAAAGTGTGCCCGTCAGGAGTTCGCATCATCCGCGAGATCGCCAAGATGAATGCATTCCGCCTTCCGTACTCTCGGCTGGTAGTTGCATCGTACGCCAAGGCATCTGATATGGAGTCCACCTACGCAAACCACCTTGCTGAAAAGCGCTCGAGGGCGATCGTCGACCAGCTCGTGCGTGCGGGGGTAGAGCCGAGGCGTCTCCAGACGAGAGCAGTTGTTGTCGATGCGCCGTTGTTGATTGATCCGCTAGACAACCCGACTCGCTACAACCAAGCTATTGAGATTATCGCTGCTGATAGATAGAGAAATATTATGACAATAAAGAAAGAGAAGAAGGCAAAGGATACTGAGGTTACAGAGAGTGTTGAGAACGAGATGCTTCAGATCTCTAGTAAGGCAGATCTGAAAACTTTTCTTACATCGGTGCGAGATGGTCTCCTTAAAGATGAGGCAGCGCCTATCTTCGCCATGGCTGCTATGAAGCACGTGTTGACGCACGATGGTATTTATGAATTTATCGATACCGCCAGCAAAGAGATCCTTCAAGAGATCTGGGTGAAGCTATCGCAGTCGGGATTTCATCTTCGCAAGCCGCCGATGCTTTTTACCGACGTTGAAACGGCGGCGAACAATACCAAGTAGCTCTCGCGAACCGTTCGAACAACACATTTTTCAATTGAAGGTGTCGTCCTAGGTTGACGGCTCAACCTGCCAATCCTATGGTCTCGCCTACCTATGGACCCTGTAGTTACTGCTACCACACCCCTTAGCTCTCCGATTGGCCTTGTTGCTGGAAATGGCCGATTTCCGATCGAATTTGCAGAGAATGCTCGGGCCCGTGGACTCGCAGTCGTTTCTGTCGCCATAAAGGGAGAAGCCGACAAACGGATTGAGGAGCTCTCAGAGCAGTGCACATGGGTGAGTGTCGGCCAGCTCGGTAAGCTCGTTAAATCTCTCAAACGTGCCGGCGTAAAACAGGCGGCATTTGCCGGAGGCGTGACCCGCGTCAATTTCGTAGATGGATTCCGAATCGATTGGACTGGTCTGCGAATGCTTTCACGGATCCGATCGTTCAATGACGATTCCCTGCTGAGAGGAGTTATTAGCGAGATCGAGAATGTTGGTATCGAGGTAATAGCCGCAAGCATGCTTCTCGAGAAGAGTGTTCCGCACCGCGGAATTCTTACCCGACGTCGGTTGACACCGCTAGAGATCGAAAATGCGAAGATAGGATGGGCCGCCGCTCGCACCATCGGAGATCTCGATATTGGGCAGTCGGTAGTAGTGAGAAACAAAACCGTGATTGCGGTCGAGGCGGTTGAGGGTACCGATGCTACCATCATACGCGCGGGTAAAGTTCGAGGAGACGTTGGAGTACTCGTGAAACTCGCGAAGTCAATTCAAGATCTACGGATCGATCTGCCCGCGGTTGGTGTGAAAACTATCGAGTTAATGCACGAACATAAACTCAGTGCTCTTATTGTTGAGGCCGGTAAGTCGATTATGCTCGATCCGCAAGAAGTTCTTGAAACTGCTGAGAGATACGGAATCGCGATTGTTGCTGGCGAGCGGATTGAAGATCTCGAGACCTAGTCGTTAGTAGCCTGCGCCTGAACCGGCACGAAAGTTCGACTTTATAAAGTTGCACCCATCTTTTTTGTGTGTCTTGATATTCCGCATGTTGACCTATTTTATAGTTGTGCTGACCGCTCTGGGTGGTGCGATGGATGGATTTTACTCAGTGATGAACCACCGATCGCCACTGGCAATGCCGCTCTTCAATCTCCTCTATTTTTGGGGCGCCTATGTATGGGTTCGGCAAGATAGCGTTTCTAGAAGGGTATGGCTCCCATTCGACTACGGGTTTTTGCTCAGTCAGCGCTGGGAAATTTTATTGCCTTTGTATTTTTGGCAAACACGGCGAATGTTGGGGGTGTTTCAATTGACTGGCTTGGCCGTTCTCTACTTTGGGATCTCAGCACTGAGCTATTTCATCACTTCAAAATTTTGCGGCCCGCTATAGACGAGGAGCCTGGGCGTGGATGGACCTACTGCATCGAGTTACTGCAGAATCGATTTTCTCTCTTTTCCGCAGCAATTAAGAATTAGGGGAAGACGAATTCCGCCCCACCCATCAGTAAAACAGTGCTCCCATTAGCGGAATACAGGTCAGAGGGTGCTCGGGGGCCCTCAAGTACCGGCGTTGTAGCGCTGGTCAATGTTGATTGTCTTAGCTTTGCGAGGAATGACGAGCAAGAAAACCATCTGAACTTGTGCATTTCTTGTCAGCTTGCAGCTCTATCTAGAGCAGAAGGTCCTGGCACTACGTAGGTCGGTTGGGCTACTGTTTGGGGGCGCTCGCCAAGGTGGGTTGAATTTCTTAAAGGTGTTTATGTGGCGGATATTTCAAATTTCATTGATGGTCATATCGCCTAAACCAAGATGTTGGCGGCGGTAGAATCATAGCGATGACCTTTGATGACTGGATGTTTCTCCAAGAGGATGGCGTAGTGCTTAACCGCGCCTATGCTAGTAAGTTTGGTATAGGCCTGGGCGAAATCTTCATGTCGGTGCAGAAGCTTTCATAGCGGTAGGGATTGGTTGGGGCGGTTTATTGTGGGTCAAGAAAAGGGAATACAGCGGTTGCGATGGCTCGTCATTTTGCTTTGTCTGTTAGGAATAGCATTTTCAAGTGTCGCCCTCTATGAGCACGTGATCTATACGCGTGGCCT
>JAYVGZ010000050.1:0-4081 GCA_043771805.1 Pseudomonadota bacterium | reverse complement strand
CGCGCAAGGTGTGGTTTTGGTGGCCGGGATGGTAGTTACGCGACCAAAACGGCCTGAATTTGAGTAGCTGACCTCAGATCGGTATCCTCCTCCAATGCCGGTAACGACCTCCACTAGTCACCAACCGGCGCCGCCGCTCAGTGCAGTCGAGCAATCCATTCGCCTTCTAAAGAGCAATCAAACCCTGGTCATCGGCCGTGAATCCTTCACGGATACCCTGGATTCATCGGTATCAGCCCGGCACCTTTCTTTTTTTGGCACCCAACCGCGCAGCGCTATGTGGCCTCCGAAGCATTTCGGCCAGCAACTCTTGCTGTAGTGAGTATCGGTGAGAAGCAATTCTTTCGCGTTTTCTATTTTTCGCAATCGAGTGGGGTGTTCAGACTGCTCCCGGCTGAGAATGACTCGATGGGTACCAGAAAAATGGGTCTTCCTGGATTTGATAAGTCGGTTCTTGGTGAAGACGCAATCGCCCTTCGTCCGCATGTGCAGGCAAATTTGTGGGCGTACTTGATGCACCAGCTTAACGCCGAGGGGAATCTGCCGATAGTAATGGCCTCTACTTTAGTTCCGTTTGTGCAGGACGAGGCTGCGCGGCTCAGCTATGTGACGAATGAAGATGCCGAGATTGCAAACCAGGTGCGATTTCGACAGGCACCGTTTCTGAAGCCGCCGGAATTGCCGCTTCTTCGTAGCACCAGTGGCGCCACCTTTCGTGCGCCGCAAGATATACACATTTTGCAGCACGATCATGAGCCTGACTATTCAGTCGTACTGGGGCGGTTTGAGACCCTTGATATGTATCGCGAACGGTGCGTAATCCAGGTGTATCCGTCTCATGACCGGACATTAGCGTACAGCTTTGTTCAACACCCGACCGGCGCCATATGGATTGCGCAGATTGCGGTGGTAGGGGGGAATGTTAACTCATTCGGTCTTCCTTGTGAGGCGATCGATGGCGGCGAGCTGTTGATGCCGCTTCTAGAGTATGGAAGTCAGCTTCCGGCTGAGTTTGTTTATGAGGATGCTTCGGTCAATGACGATAGGGTGTACACGTGGAGGTATCTTCGAGAGATACCGGTGATTCGCAGGTGGTATCGAGAGGTTGGGGGTGGGGAGGTGCCGGTGATTGGGTGAGGGATTTTGTAGGTGGTCCCGCGCCCGTAATTTAGGAAAGCAGAATTATCCGCGGAGAACCGGTCGCAGACGGGACTGTGTGGATCTGGCCCAAGTGAATATCACCTGATTGTTTCAGACGCCCAAATTCAGGCTTTAAAAACCCCATTGCGACCAATGTAGACTCTTGCTCAGAACTTTATCGTTAGAAATCCGTTTTGTTGAGTAGCAGGTTGTTGATGGAGTAACATAACCGGACTTACATAATTTAGTTTCGTCGGGTTGAGATATGGCAGCAATAAAGACCGAAAATAAGAAGACAGAAGATACAGCGAAAGCTCAGCCCACCAATACTGACTCGTCAGCCCCCCAACTACCTGACAACTTTGAGATTCGGTTCAGCAAATTTGTGGCTAATCAGTTAAAAGGCGAGTTAACGAGAGAAGGAATTGCCGTCGCGCCACTGCGCCCCATCAATGTCCAAGAAGTATCGTCCTGGATGCAAGTACCAAAGATTCTTGCTGAGTTGCAAAACGGTGGTGGTAGTGGAATCCGTCTTACTTTTCCAGCACCGCCGAGCGGCACCAAAGGTGCAGAAGCAATAAGGAATGAGCAGCGGGCGATTCGCGCATTTCTACAGGAAAACCACGACAAGCCTCTGTCAGCCATCGCGGCTGAGCTGGCAAACAATATTTCAAGCTGCGCGCTGTTTGCGAAATTTACCACGGGTGCTTTCAAAAAAATTACCGCAGAGTCGTGGTTGAAATCTCTCCAAATCACCTCCGAAAGCACAGCGAGTCTCGCCGTCGCCGACGTGATCGACGCCACAGGGATAAAGCAACAGGTCACCAACGATGCAACGAACTTGAGAGACCAGATGGTTAATCTCATCTCTGAGGGCGGAGCATTGCAGAGGGCGACAATTATTACGGTACCGGATGGGGAGCGAGAAGCACTCAAGGCAACGTTGCAGGCTTGGTACAACGCGCAAATAGACCCGAAAGTTAATATTTCGAAAGTGACCGTTTGGGTTGGTGTTCCAGCGGATTCGATTACCTTCGGTCGCGAGGCCCGTGAGGCAAAGGTGGCGGAGTGTCGAAATGTGAAGAAGATCTCTTTATCGGATCTGCTTGGTATTACCGCTGGCGAAGATTCGAAGGACGTAGATGCTGAGAAGGAACCTGCAGCACCGAAGGTGGATGTAGGTGAGGAACTAGCGCCAATAGACTTGGCGGTTTCTGGGGGGAGTCTGCAAACGCCAGAGAGGGCCGGGCGAGTTAGCGCAGCCCTGAAAGGTGTGGCGAGGGCTGGAAGGTTTGCCGGCAAAATGTTGGACATTACTCCACCGAAGGCAGCGCCGAACGCTGGCGTAAAGCCCGCGTCGGAGCCAGCATTAGAGGGGACTGTCGACGTGCCCCCGGTGAAGAGGAATGTTCGTAACCTGTTTGGCTTGACGGGGCGCCCTGTCGCGGCGACAGCACCCGAGGTTGCAGCCGAGGGAACCGAATCCGGAAGCGTCGAACATGACGCTACAGAGCCACAGCTGACTGCAAGTGGACAGGACAGCGAGAATCAGTCCGACACCCCATCCCAGCAAACAATTGATGATCTTGCGCCGGTTGGCATTGCAGAGCAGAAGGTTGAAACAGCAGGTCCTTCTATTGGTTCAAGCGAGCCAGAACCGCAGGTGGAAGCCGTAGTCGAAAGCGCCGGCGGGCCCCGACAACCTGTCTGCACAAGTGGATCTTGACGCATTGTACAGTGCACCGGCAGCCCTTGTGGGGAATTTGGATGACTCCGTCATTGATACCGGCTCTCATGAGGCACAAGTGACCAAAGATTCTGAAGTCCTTGCATCGCCTGAGGGTACTGCTACAGAGGGCAATCCCATCTCACAGAGTACTCCGGAGAAAGGAGGGTTAGTCAAGGCAGGCCTAAGGCGAGTCGCGGGCGGAGTTGCTGCGGTCAAGAGTCGCTTCGGTCGGATTAAAACAGAACCAACTGCAAGCGCGACGTCTACCCCAGCATCCATCGCGGAGGCATCCGGCAGCCCATCAATAGCGCCAGCTACGGCGTCCGGCACTGAAGCGGAAAAGATCTCGGAACCCGACGTAGTGTTCAGCGAGCAGTCTTTGTTCCCAAGCAAGGAAGCTTCCACACCGGATTTCGTTCAACAAACAGAATCTGGGGTCGAGAATAATGGTACCCATGCAGAGGTTATTAGCGAGAGCGGTGACAACGTACCGGCTGAGCCAGTAGCAGTGACTGTCGAGGAGCCACCTGCGTCGGAATATGACGCTTTGATATTCAAGAATGAACCAGAGGAAAAAGAGGTAAGCAGTGGGGCGGGCAAGCCGATCGGAACTAGTATAGCGTCGGTTGCTGTGGAACTGTCAGAGACTTCTTCTGGCAACACCTCTGATGAGTCGGTTCCGGAAATTTCGGCGGGGAAGCTGATTAAAAGACAGAGCCTATTAGAGCGGGCAGGTGCGCGTGTGAGGGGGTTACTGAAAGGTTCCGACGTCAAGGCCGGCCCACCGCCCCTAGTACCTATGACTGAGGTTACGGATCCGGCGCCTGTGAACAAGCTGGCCCCTCTTGCTGAATCTGCGCAGATTGATAAGCAAGGGAAGGCTGAAAGCCAGGATTTGACGGACGACCCTAAGCCACCCACGATAGTGAGGGAGCACGTGAAGAAGGCCCTGGATGAGCCAATTCGAGATATAGTCCTTGATCGAATCAGGTAGGTGTTGGTCAGAAGTGCGACCGTTCGATGGACGTAGAGTTTCTTCACAGTTTTGAGCACGCGGAAGAGTGAGTTGCTCATAACCTTCCCTAGGGAGACCGGGAGTTCGGTCAAAATAAGGGCTCATCACGGAATCGAGTGGGTAAAATCTGAGACTTTTTCATAGTTCTGGCAACATGCAGGATAAGATCTTAAGTCTGAGATACTCCTCATCGCGCA
>JAYVGZ010000049.1:0-7653 GCA_043771805.1 Pseudomonadota bacterium | reverse complement strand
CGAATCGCTTTCGATCAAGGCGGTGAGCAGTCATCCGATGCTCGTACCAGTAGTTGAAGCGCCGCTCGAGCGCCAACAAATAGGTGATAAAGACTGCGTGAAGCAGCAAAGTGTTAAAGGGGGAGAGCTCTTGCTGGGGCAGGAGCACCGGAGGATTGCGCAGGCTCCCAATTGGGTACCCTCCAACTCTCTGTGGGTTCTAAGGCATGTTTGGCGAATTGACGTGACTAACCGTGACCCTTTTTCTCTCGATGCTCGTCAATCCATCTACCTCGATGCCGCGACGATGAGCCCGGTTTATTCGATCAGTTGGGATCAGGCGGGTGCATTACGAAAAATAATCATCGGAATTCTAGGAGCAGGTGCTCGAGACGGCTCAGAACTCCCTGTGTGGCGTGGTCAAATCCTGTTCACTGTGGGGCAAGCTGGAGCATCACTCGTTGAGGTTCAGTCGGTTACAAGGTGCGCCGCTCTCACAAATGGAATCAGAGTAGCGGATTTTGATCCGAAGGCGCTTAGCGATGAGCTCATAGGGGTTAAAGCAGATAATTCGTCTGAGAAAGAGGGTGCTGTTGATAAAAAGGGTGTGATCGCACCGCTGCCGAGCAAAACGGTGAAAGAGGCTGATACTGCTTTGGAGGTCGAGTGAACCGGGCTAGCCTGCATCATTCATGTTCTGGGCACGCTCTGTAAATGGGTCGGGAGCCCTGAGATACTATCACTGGTGCGTCCAAATACATGGACCCAGACGCCTACACATCGGAGAGAGTCCCTTCGGTCGAGTGATCTACTTCACTCGTCTCAAATGACTGCCAGTCGCACGTGCTGGATTTGTCTTTCTACCTTGTGCTTGCTCTGCACTAGGCACCGATTTGGTGGTCGGCTGTCTATTTTGTTGAGACAAGGCTAGTTCGAGAATGTCTTCAGGTGCAGCCTCGGGCCACAGGTACTCCTCTTCCCGCATTGAGGAAGCTCCCCAGATACTGCTCCATGGGAGGATGCAGGTGAAGTAGGACGATCCAAATAACAGCTCAGCGGTAACTTTTTCATCATCTGTGAATAGCTCGCCTTTAAAGTATCGACTGAGGCGGAGGGTTACCGTGCGGCTGTCCCGAAGGTGATTCGGAATTGTAACGCCGTCGGCATTCGGATTGACATGGACAAGCACCTGTTCGTCTTCGAGCAATCTCTCGATCGTAACTTTCTGGTCTGGCCGATTCTCTTTTCCAGTGGTCATCATACTAGTAAGGTCCTGTCGAAGGATCGATTCTCTCCGGTAAGGCCCCGGCATAAATGTTGTCTAAAGAGATCAATCATCTTTTCACCACACGCACTGCCGGTAAGTCAATGCGGCAGCAGTACGACTGCTTATGAGGTTATAGATGCGACAGTCTGCGTATTGGCTTCAGGGGCATTTCTGCGGCTTCGCGCTTTCAAAAGTCCTGGCTTCGCCATGCTCTGGTTTGAGGGGGGGCTTTCACTCGTCGTCGAGAAGATTCGCTATATATTCCAGAGGTCTAGCGCCATCGCTCACAGGTTTCCTACTGCGAGGGCGGCTAGGAGCGTCGATCGTCTAACCGCGGAATTGTCGCGCTACTGATTCTGGTGTTTCTTGGGTGATGAGCAGGCTCATCGTTGGGTTGTACGCTAACTGCTTCAGGCAACGTCAAGCTGCTTCCATCGATTGGTACGCAAGTTTTCCTGCTTCAAGGCCGATACCCGATATGTCATGGAGAGTCTGAAAGCAGGAACCGTTTTTGGGGAAAAGTATGTCATCACAGAGCTCATTGGCTCAGGTGGTATGGGGCATGTGTATCACGCCCGGCATCTTCGAATCCCGGAGTTTGAGGTCGCAATCAAGGCGCTTGACCCTGCCTTTACTACAACCGTCGAAAGCAAGGATCGCTTTAGAAATGAGGTATTAGCTGGTTATCGCGCCAATCATCCGAACGTTATCCAGATGTACGAGTACTTCGATCTAGGGATGCAGCAAGCCTTTGCAATGGAGTACGTGAATGCTGGAACACTGCACGATGTCATGGATGAAGGCCCTCTCCCACTGCCCATTGCGCTCAGTTTTATTCGACAGATAGCTCTTGGTTTGGGTGCACTTCACCGAGCAGGCACGTACCACCGCGATCTAAAGCCCGCCAACGTATTAGTGACTGAGGAAGGTGCAGTCAAACTTACTGACTTCGGAGTGGCTCGAGTGCGAGGCGGAGCACGCTTTGATGAAGAGGGGCTCCTGGCGGGAACGCCTAAGTATGTTCCGCCCGAATACGTGGAGACAGGGGACAGCGATCACCGGGGAGATATCTACGCTTTGGGGGTTTTAGCTTACGAGATGGTGAGTGGTATTTCGCCTTTTCGATCCGATACCAGCTCCTCTCTTCTGAAGGAACGGCTAGAGATTCGTGGTCACGACCTGTGTGCCCGCTTCACTGAAGCACCAGATAAAGTCGGCCGGCTCGTGGAGAGATGTATGGCTACTAAAGTCATTAACCGCTTTCCTCATGCAGTAGATGTCGCGGAAGCGGTACTCGGTATTGAACGCGCGTACGGATGGGCGTTACCAGAGACAAGCGTCACGCAGAGTACAGTAACCCGCGTGATATGGAGTGATTTTTTGCGTGAGGTACAGATGGAACAGGACTCGGAGAAGCAGGGGAATCAGCCGTGATGAAAGACCCGCAAAATATGCCCCTTTCCTCAGGACGACGTGCACCTTCATCGGTGTCGCTAGTCGTCGCGAGTCTATTACTCGCCCTCATCGCCGTTATGGCAATGCCGATACTGACGTATTGGGTGGGTGGTACGGAGGGCGGGCAGGTCGAACTGGAGACGCGCTGATCGGAAATCAAGAACTACAGAAAGCGAGATAATGGAAAAGAATCGAAAGGGCTTTTTACAGCGGCTGCAACGACTTCGGGGAGCTGGGAAGGGGCTTCAAGCGGAAGATATTGTCGTACGCGTGGGGTCAGACGCCAGCCGTTTAAAAGCGACCACAAAAAAACGAGCACAAACAAGCATCTTACTCACTGATCGTGAGCCGTCTCCTGAGGGACTCCTCGCAGAGCTCCTCGGTGCGCGAAGTGGTGGGGCAAAGGGCGACGCGAGAGACGTGCTTGATTCAGCGAAAGGGAAGGCCAGCGCTGAGACCCAGGCACCGACGTGGCTCAATGCCACACCTCGGCAAAGCCCTCAACTCGACCTCTTGGTGCCCACAGCACGTCTCGCATTGCACGAACTTTTTAGTGATGATCTCAAGCGCACTGACATTCCAGCGGCGGTAAAGCGGGCGGTCTCCATTGCAGTGCATCGACTCTCAGATGAATTACGCTTCACGAGTCGTGACATCCAAGAGGCAATCCAGGAGTTGGACGGACTTATCCTCGGTAAAGGGCCACTGCAGGCGCTTTATGAGGATGCGCTTGTAACGGATATCTTCATTGACAGCTTCGACCGCATTCGTTGTCTTCGTCTGGGTCAGGCCATTGAGACACCTTTTCGTTTTCGCGCAGTTGGAGAATATCAGGCGTTTTTTACTGCGATGCTCCAGTCGGTCGGTCGCGTTCTAAGTGCTAGCTCGCCGGTAGTTGACTGTGTTCTCAAAGATGAATGGCGAAGTCGCATCAACGCAGTGCACGGGTCGCTTCGTGAAAATGGAGAGTCTTCTTTAGTCATTCGTGTGCCGCGGCTTCGGTTTGCTACTTTGTACGATCTTTTGAGATCTCAAACTATGCCGGCGCCTGTCGCTGCGTGGCTTTCGGAGTTCGTTAGTTTTGGCGAGGGAAATATTCTTATCATGGGGCCTACAGGTTCGGGTAAGACAACTCTGACAGCCGCATTGCTGAGTGCCGTTGGATCTGATGAACGGGTTTGTACCATAGAAGATATTCCCGAAATCTTCGTTTCGACCTGCCAGATCGAAAAGTTGGTGAGTCGTCCAGCCGATGCACGTGGAGTAGGGGAAGTGGGTGTGGAAGCTCTTCTCAGGGCGGCATTACACCGGGCACCACACCGAATCGTGATGGGGGAGATAAGGGACAAAGAAGGATCCCTGTTCCTTGAGGCTCTAGAGACCGGGCACTCCGGTTCTATTGCTACTATGCACGCAGACAATCCCACAGAAGGTCTCTGGAGACTATTAGATGTTATAGCTGCCCACGAAAACGCTCCGACCGAGGTCATTCAGCGGCGTATTGCTCGATCAATACATCTAGTGATGGTGATGAGTCGAATAGAGGGGCGCCCCTGCGTTGTCGATGTATCCGAAGTGCTTCCTTGTTCTCAAGGGTCCTTTCAGGTTACGCAGCTTGTTCGCTATGAGGGAGAAAGTAAAGGAAAGAGAAGGTGGCGAAAAATGGTGAAAACTTCAAGTTTGATTCAGGGGCTTGCTGACCGAGGGGTCGATCTTATGACGGGACCCTCTCTCCTCCCACCTCCTGAGCCGGCCGTGTCAGAGGTAGAAAAGAGTGGCATAGACGGCGCGCCCGCTGGCGAGAAGGTATGAGAGAGGCAGCCTACTTACTACAACTACAGGGCACTCATATCGGATCGAGGGCTAGGCGCCTGACCCGCTGGTGGTCGCTGTCGCGTCTTTTTCCAGTGGCTGATGTGGCCAGCCCCTCAAAGTATGCTCGTCGCCTAACACGAGCTGGCATTACTATAACACCGAGCGTGTACGTGCTCGTCTGCTTCCTTGTAGGGATATTTGTTTCGCTTCTGAGCCTACCAATCGGACCTCTCTTCGCAATTGTATGTGGGGGAGTGATCGCCTACGAATTAGCCTTTTCACTTCCTCAGGAACGAGCTTCTCGTCGCGAGCAGCAAATGGCTCGTGATCTACCGCTCTGCGCCGAAACCTTTGGACAACGTATTAACACTGGTCTCCCGTTCCAAAGGGCATTCGCCGAGACGTCTCAGGTGCTTCCACGTGGTGTTTTGGCTCTGGAGATTGAAAGGGTCTTGCTGATGTTACAACGTGGAAGTGCCCCGGAAGATGCAATTCACCAGTTGAATCTCCGCCTTCATGGCCCCGAAGCACGTAGCTTCTGTGTAGCGATTCGAATGTACTGTCTCGGCGGGCAGCAGCTAGGAGATCCACTCGTTCAATTAGCTGGCTTCGTTCGAAAGCACCGCGTAAGCACTGAATCGGTAGTGAGGCGCGTGCGGATGATTCGACAGCTTTTCGCGGCTATTTCGTTGTTGCTGCTAGTCGGGGGTTCAGTGGCAGGGCACTATTTCCAAGCTCCACTACTTGTACAAGATGATCCACTGACTGCAATGATGGAAGAGGTGGGTGGTATCGTTATGATAGGAGCACTTGTTGCCGTTATGCGCTTAACCTCATCGAGGGCGTGGGAGATCGACGATGACTAGGCTGCTCCTCTTGTTTGTGGCACTGATTGCCGCTTTTTGGTTGACGTTGATCGCTCGGCGGGTCATCGCCCGGGAACGGGAGCTTCGAAGATTTCATGAGGGCACCATCTCTTGGTGGGCTTTCCTCGTAACGGACATTAAACGGCTCATCCAATTCAGAGTTGCGCTCCGGCGCGAGCGGCGAGAAAGCGAGAGTGATTTGGAGTTTCAGCGGCTTGTTCAAGCCGGGCTTGAGAGCTTCGAAGCTCGCGAGCGGTACTATCTCTTCAAGGACGTTAGTGTCGTGTGTGCGACAGCCATTTGTATTCTTTCGGTGTTATACTACCCGCCACTAATCTCGTGTGTGATTATTCTTGCTTCAGTGTGTTTAGGGTTTTGGGGCCCGCGGTGGTGGTTGTGGCAGACGTGGACCGAGCGGCAAAGACGACTTGCACGTGAGATGCCGTTTCTTTTGGAGTCTTTATGTCTCGGGACTGCTATTGGCTGGGAACCAGTACGGGTTTTCGACAAACTTGCCGATACTCTGGGAGAAGAGGAGCCGGGACATCCCTTGGTGCGAGAGCTACGCCGAGCGCAGTGGTTTGCAGCTACGGGTGGTACTTGGATCCAAGGGCTAGGAGGACTGAGGTCGCAGGTGGGGCATCGCGATGTACGTCACAGTATCGGTGCGCTCATGACGGCCCTGGCGGCTGATGGATCGAAGCATGAGCTTCTCTCAGGAATCGCAGGTGAAGCTCACGGCACCTATGTTGCGCGGCTTGAAAGTCGAGCAACCATTTTGCCACTTGTTGCAATCGCCGCGACGTGTGCGTTCGTTGTCGGATTTGTTCTGATGATGAAAATTGCTCTTTTTTGAGCGAGTTTATCGGGTAGCAAAGGTATTTCTATGGCACGTGTTCTTATTGTAGAAGACTCGCCCGCTCAGGCAGCGATAATCTCAGAGATAGTCAAAGAGGCAGGTCATGAGGCCACCATTTGCAAAGAGTTCACAAAGGGGGTGCTTCCCATGTTAAGCCCAGTGAACCCCGATATTGTGCTCCTTGATTTGGTGCTCTTGGGGCCTGATGGGAAGCCGGTCGGTGATGGATTCCAACTGTGTCGAGAGATCAAGCGGCTTTCAAAGAATACCGTAGCGGTTGTTGTTGTCTCTGCCAAAGAAGACGACACCTCTGCCGAATGGGCCCTCATGCAGGGCGCCGATGCATTTCTTCAAAAGCCCTTTGCTGTTGAAGATCTGCTCACCGTGATGAAGGAAGCCTTAGGAGCGATGGGAAAATAGATGCAACTCGTGGTTATCGATGTTACGCCACAGCTCCGAGCGACACTTCTTGGGCGGGTGCAGGAGGCCTCGCGCCAGGCAGGTATGCAACGACTGACGGTGACCGAGGTAGATCCCCTCAATCTTGATGAGGTTAACTGGGCAGCAACCATCGGAATATTTATCGGAGTTGGCTGCGGGTCAATGATTAAGGAGCTTCTCAGTAAGCTTCAGGGCTCCGGCAGTGAGTGTTCATTAGCCATAGTATTGGACGCCGATACTTACGCAGCCGAAGCGGTTGCGATTCATAAGATCCTCGGTAGGGTAGTTATCTGCGAGACGGATCTAACCCAAATGGCGACATTTATCGTCGATTGTGAGCGGCTTGCTACCGGGCGACCTCTGGGGCTTAAGGCCCGGCATATTGTGGGGGTGACGCAGTTTAAGGGTGGTGTAGGGGCATCAACTTTGACGGCCGCGCTTGGCGTCTGTTTCGCTCGCCAGGGGCGAAGTGTCGCGATTGTAGATCTAGATGACGTCTCACCACAGATCACCGAGTGGGCTCGTGTCGGAATGTCTCAGCGAATGTTAGTCGGCGAGTTGTTGCGGGGCGGAGAAGTTACTACTGATCGTTTGCGCGATTTCATCTCGCCAGTGGAGGGTTTCGACGGTCGGCTTGTCGTAGTAGGGCAACCGTACACATACTCGGAAGGGTTCCACTTCAAGTCCTACGTTCTTGAAGGCTCTCCTTCAGCGAGCGTTTTCATCAACAGCCTCCTCTCCCTGCTCTCGACTGAATACGAAATAGTGCTGATTGACCTCGGTCGATCCTGGGGGGTCGCAACCTTCAGTGCGCTGCCATGGTGTGAGAAGGTTGCATTGGTGATTGATGATGATGGTTTGTCGGTTAGGCGATCGGTGGACACCCTGGTTCGATTAAAGCAGGAGTCTGGTGATCCGGACGAGTTCAACCTTGCGAAGTGGACCGTTGTTTTCAATAAGGTCACTGGAAA
>JAYVGZ010000048.1:0-6813 GCA_043771805.1 Pseudomonadota bacterium | reverse complement strand
CTTTACGGACCGACTGGAATCGGTGTGTTGTATGGTTCAAGCGAGGCACTTGAAAGTTTGAAGCCATGGCAGGGTGGGGGAGATATGATCTCCTACGTTTCGACAGAAGGGTCTGGTTGGGCCGAGATTCCACAACGGTTTGAAGCTGGTACTCCGGCTTTCGCCGAGGCGATCGCGCTTGGTGCCGCCATCGATTTCCTCAGCCGCGTCGATCGCAAAGATCTGCGCGACCATGAGTTGACCCTTGTTCGCGAAGCAAGTGAGATACTTCTCTCAACCGAAGGAGTAAAGTTGTATGGGCCGGGAGTAGCGAGTGGTCTGCAGACTGCTGTTGTTAGTTTCTCAATTGATGGCGTCCATCCGCACGATCTAGCTACGATCGCCGATGAGCATCACGTTCAGGTGAGGGCAGGTAATCACTGTGCAATGCCAACACTGCGGAGACTCGGTGTACAGGCTACTGCGCGCATCAGTTTTGGGGTCTATTCATCTTCACAAGACCTTGTACCGCTCAAAGCTGCGATAACTCACGCCCGAAAGCTGTTTCGGTCGTAGGCTTTCCTGACCGTTGTACAAGTTAATTGATAGGTAAAGTCGGGGGCGTCACGGAGACGTCGATGGTCTCCTAAGCCGAGTCCCAAGCGCGACGATAACGACGAAGTTGTATACTCCGTGAGTAATCATCACCATAAAGAGAGAGCCGTGGTAGAGGTGAATGAGCCATAAGTAAAGGCCCACCAAAGTGTACAGTGGTAAAAGACCGCCGAACCGTTTTACTTGACCGATGAAGTGAACGTAGGCGAACAGAAAACTAGAGACCACCGCCGCGCACAGCAATCCTCCTCTGCTGATAAGGAGCCCGTTTAAAACACCGCGGAAGAAGAGCTCCTCACCAAAACCCGATAAGGTTGCAAGCGTCAACGCAAGGGGAGGACGTACTTGCTTACACAGCGGGCTCACTACTTCTCGGCTAAACCGAGCGTATACGCCTTCTGGGTGAGTGAGGCTCCACTGCCATACCATCTTGTTCATACCTAAAAGCGGGACTGCATAGAGACACCCGAGGAGCAGGTCGCTGCTAGAATGGAAGAACTGAACCTCAATATCACATAGCCCGGCGATGACATACGATACAACGATGAGGAGTCCTTCTGTAATGAGAGCTGCAAGAAGAATTACCGAGCGGGACGACACAATAACTCCTGAAGAAACGGCTGCGAAGCGGGAGTGATCAGAGACGAAGGCATGTTAGCAGCTCCTGTGCTGAGGCCTCTAGTACTTCATCGAGGACACGGCCTAGCTCGGGTGCAAAAGCGAACTGGCGAATCGACGACGACGACTGACTGACTGAACAGTAACGACTTGGCTGCCCAACGGTAGATTCAAACCATCCTTCTAGGACAATTGAGGCTGATGGACGACGGAAGAAAAGGAAATCGTACCCAGAGACTGAAAAATCGTGTACGGCCACCCGCAGCCTAGGGCCTCCCTTTCGCTTTTCGGGCTCGCAGGCAGTGCCGCGGATTGCCGCCGCAAGCTCGACAGCACGCAGCACAGCTTGTTGTGGAGAGGGACTCTTAATTCGGCCAAAGGGCAAAGCAGCTAAGAAATACTGGTGGCCAACCACTGTTTCCTCGTCGACCGCCTCTACCTGGCACGATATTGTCTGCCGAGCGAGGGAGGTAAGTCTTTGGAAGTCCTTTGGTTGTGGGGTTATCGCAATAGGGGTGGATAAGCAGCCTACAAAGCAACTAAGAAGAATAATTGCCGAAAAAAGAGGGGTTACTGGGGAGACAATAAAGAGTCTAGGTCCCATAACTAAGCTATACTTACAGTCATCCAATCCGATTACCCTCTTTGCAGGAAGTCTCGCAAGCCAAAAGCTTCTTCGGAGCCGTAGTTTTTGGGTCAGCCGAGAGGAGTCCTGGTCGGTGCAACGAAAGTACGGGGGAGAGAGTCGTAAGAATGCCAGAAGACGTCAGCAAGAAAAAAGAACACGGTGAGGCACCAGGGCCGCTCGACCTTGGTTTATCGTTTCTTCTTAATGCAGAGCTCTCAGCGCCGGCTCAGCCGCCTCCGCTTGAGTCACACTCCGCGGAGTTACAGGAAGCCTCGACTTTTGGCACACCCTTGTTAGAGCCGGAAACTCCCTATGAAAGGCTCGCTTCGAGCGGCTCCTGGAGTGAGATCTTAAAAATCGCGGAAAGTGAGCTCAGTGCAACGGATGATCCGGTTGTTCGAACGTGGTGGATCTATGCGCATCTCCAAAAACGTTCAATGCCAGCCTCGTTTCTCGCAGCGCCCTTAGAGTCGCTGCTTACAAAGAATACTGTCGAGGCTTACCCTGCAAACCGGGCACTGCTTCAACGAACTGCTCAGCTTGTTCACCGGCGTCTGGTAGAAGGGGGTGATGCAACCCTAGCCCAAGCCGTCGCATCGAGCATTGCAAGTGCGCGCCTGCCGGCAACGGAGGAAGCGCTGTTATCCCACGCAAGCCCGAGTGGTGAGCAAAGTGCAGTGTCGGCCGCGCGTGTTGAAACCGACTCGCCCGGGGTACTCTGGGGCACTGAAACCGTTCAGCGAGCACCTCAACTACGGTCGATCGGGGTCGCCGTGGGCGTTCTCTTGTCACTCCTCGGTGCCGTAGCAATATTTTTCGCTTACGACGTACGTCAGATCTTTGGGTCGGAGGTAGCGATCGCAGCAGAAACGTTCGTCTCTCAGAACGAGCAGCCTGAGCTACTTATTCCTGCACTCGACCGTCGGGATCTCGTTGGTCGACTCAGTGCCTTGTATTATTCGATCGATACCCCTGCAGGAGATAACGGTCCCGAAGAAAGCGGTAGACATGTTGGTACTTCAGAGGTGTCGACGGTTGCAACGAAAGTTGGTGGCGATCAAGATGGTGCATCGAAGAGCTCATCCAGTTCCGGGTCAGGCGCCAGTTCCGGGTCAGGCGATCGAGCGGGGGCACAGGCAAATCTCAACGCCTCGCCAACAACAGAAGAACCGAAGCCAAGCAGTGCCGCTCAACCGGAACCCCCGACCACGGTAGCGCCGAAGCTGCCAAAGGAAAGGGTGAACACCACTTCACCAGTCGAAGGCCCAGAGTTTCGTGACAGGGCCTCTCGTGGTCGGGGTGGTAATAGTGGGCCCAGTCGTACAAACACTCCGAGGGGTGGTCGACAAGATGAAGGTAGCCGTCGACCGCAACGCGACCCGCCGCGTCCAGAGATTATTATGGGGATGCCTGAGCCAGCAGCGGTGCACGGCCGGTACTATACGGTCCTCGCAAGCTGCTCGGTGCTAGACGCACCGAATTATTCGGCTCTTGTGGTCAGTCAGCTTCGACGTGGGGAAACGGTCTTCGTTGAGGCTCGCGTTGGAGGGTGGCTACGTCTTCGATCTCGCAACGGTCGCGGGGGTTTTGTTCTCGCGCAAGACTTGGTCGAAGAATCGCCCGAGGGTCGAAGGGAGCGCTAGGAGATTTCAAGAAATAGAGCCAGCGAAAGCAAGTAAGAGTGAGCCGAGTGCGATCTTCTGAGGTGCGATCTTCTGAGGTGCGATTGAGCGAATCTTGAGGACTCAGCTGGATTGAGAGAGTCCGCGGAGAGCGGAAAGGATGCGACAGCACATCACCTAATTAAAGTGAGACGTGCTGCCGCAGAGGGCGGTGATGCTACTCGACCGATGTAATTTCGATCGCACTAGCACTCAATACCGGCTCACCACTTCCTTGCGGGGTAGCCTGTGCAGCGGCGTCTTCAGCCTCTGCTTTTTTCGTTCGAACTACTTTGACGGCTTGAAGACCTTTGGGACCTTCCTTCATTTCGTACTCTACAGCTTCACCGTCCTTCAAGGTTTTAAACCCTTCAGTATCGATGACCGAGTAGTGTACAAACACATCTCTGCCGCTGGTGTGCTCGATGAAACCAAATCCTTTGGCATCATTGAACCACTTAACCACTCCTTTCAGGTTGCTCGATTCAGACTCAGACATAACAACTGACTCCCCGTTAAAAAAACTCACGGTCAATAAAAACCTACCACATCTAGTAGAGGTTACAATACATCTTCCGAGGCGGCTCATTCCGCTCTCCACGAGTTGAGATTCACCATTCCTAGGAAGGGATCCATAATTTTCACGCGGTTCCTGTTACCACTAGGGGTGAGTGGACTTGGGATCCGTACGTTACAGTGTGTCTGCTGCGACCGGATTGTGTTGACACCATCAACTGGCAGCATTGATAAGTATCAGATTAAACAGCTATAGTTCCCTCGGTTTAGAGGTCCCTTGCAATGACGTTTACTTCCGACGGTTCAATTCTTGATATTCTCCCCGAGCCTCATGTTCTTCTGAGTAAAGATCTGGTCGTTCTAGCCGTGAATCCTCCGTTCGGCGAGCTCCTTGGACTTGTGACTGACCATCTAGTGGGCCGTAATGCTGCCCTCTTTTGGCCAGCGGTGGGCGGTCTTCAGTGGCGGTCGCGAGAGTTTCCGGCTGAATTCAGAAGTAGCTCCGGTGACACCGTGACGGTAAAGGTTGCAAGCTACGCTGGCGAGGCGTTGTTACTCCGCGTTTTGGCTAGCTTCTCGGAGAACGAGATAACGCGCGTATTCCACGCGCAGCGCTTAGAGACCTTGGGGATGCTCGCTGGCGGTGTAGCCCACGATTTTAACAACGTGCTGACAGGCGTGCTCGGACACGTTGCTTATCTTCGATCGATCCTTCCATGCACAGGGCCCCACGTTGAGTCACTTGAGTCGATCGAAGAAGGGGCTGTTAGGGCGTCGTCGATGACCCAGCAGATCGTAAATTTCTCTCGTCTCCAACCCTCAGAGTGTTCGGTACGAGTGAGTGTCTCTGAAGTGATTTCACGCGTGTGCGCTCTGATGCGTGGGGCGCTGCCGGCAAATATCGAACTTCATTGGGTGGCTCCGACTGAGCGCGTGTATCTGCTCGCGACTGAGGCTCACCTCTGTCAAGTACTGATCAACTTGATAGTAAATGCGCGGGACGCCATAAGTGGGGCGGGCTCAATCGAGGTCGATTTAGAACCGACCTGTTCAGCGAAAGATATTGAGGAGATATTCGGGTCCGAACCCCCAGCGTCAGCGTACGGTGTTCTTGTTGTGAGCGATGACGGCTCGGGGATGAGTGAAGACGTCAAGATGCGACTCTTTGAGCCGTATTTCACCACGAAGCACGAGGGCGGAACGGGGCTTGGTCTTGCAACGGTCAACTCGATTGTGCGCTCACTAGGAGGTGCCACAATTGTCGAGAGTGAACTTGGGAAGGGGACTACCTTCAGGATTGTACTCCCCGTTGTAGTTGAGGCTAAGCAGTCGGTAGCCAGCACAGGGCAGTCTGAAAATGTAGCCGATTCATCAGGCGAACAGGGGCCAATTAGGGGTAACGGCGAACGAATTCTCGTGATCGACGATGAATACGCAGTTCGGAATGTTCTTGGACTTAGCCTCTCGCACTTGGGGTATACTCTCGAGACAGCGGCTTCGGGGCTTGAGGGGCTTGAGAAATACTCGGATGCCGGCGGGAATTTCAGCCTCATTATACTTGATCTGCTTATGCCTGGTCTCTCGGGCGAAGAAGTTTTTGCTCGCCTGCGGAGATTGAATCCTGCGGTAAAGGTGCTGCTCGTGAGTGGCTTTAGCTCTGAAACCGTTGTTCGCCGTTTGCTCGATGCTGGGGGCGCTGGATTCATCCAGAAACCGTTCTCGATTGAAATTCTCGCAGAGAAAGTTCACCTGTGCCTTAATAGTTAGAAAGGATATCGACGTTGAGAAAAGCGTACACGGTTCGAAACATTCCTATTGCTCCCGGACTCGTCTTATCCCCGATGAGTGGAGTGACCACACGGCCATTTAGACGTCTGATAAAGAGGCTAAACCCCGGGGCTGTCGGACTCGTTGTGAGCGAATTCGTGTCAGTTGAAGGAATGACGCGTGGCTCTCGCAAGACGATGGACATGATGAGGTTCGCTGAAGAGGAGCGTCCGTACTGTGTTCAAATATTCGGATACGACGTTGACCGGATGCGAGATGCTGCATCAATGGTACAAGATCTCGGTGTTGATATAGTTGATATCAATTGTGGGTGTCCTGCACCGAAAGTAGTGAAGAGAGGTGGCGGGTGCGAGTTGATGCGACAGGGGAGCCATCTCGCTGCAATCGTGCGTGAGATAAGGCGCGCGATTTCAATACCCCTTACTATGAAAATTAGAGCGGGGTGGGACGAGACCTCGAAGAATGCGCTCGAGATAGCTCGGATGGCTGAATCTGAAGGAATCGAGGCTCTAGCAGTGCACGGTCGAACTCGGGCACAATTGTATAGGGGGCAGGCAGATTGGGATCTCGTGGCGGCGGTTGCAGCTGAAGTGAAGATACCGGTATGTGGTAGCGGAGATGTGGTAGACCGCGCTTCAGCCGACGCCCGCTTGAAAGATGGTATCGCTGGATTGTTTATCGGCCGCGCAAGTATGTCGAATCCATTCGTGTTCACCGAGATCGCAACTGGGGAGAGTTGTGGTCTCCGCTCTGATCAGGCGAAGATGTTGCAGGTTCTGACGGAGTACATTGCGTTACTTCGCGAAGATTTTCCCGAGACTGCTTGTCCTGGAAAGGTCAAACAGCTTGCTTCTCAGATGTGCCGTGGAGCTTTGTGGCGGAAGCCACTCATGGGCATGAATACCCTTGCGGCTCAGGTAGAGCTGCTTGACCGCGTACGGGAGGGGGGGTGGAAGCCGTCGTATGCGGATGTGGGGGAGAGTTCGAATGAGGTTGACGCGCTGGCTG
>JAYVGZ010000047.1:0-4957 GCA_043771805.1 Pseudomonadota bacterium | reverse complement strand
CGAACGCACAAAGTTCCGCAGAAACAGTAGGGCGCCGAAACATTTCGACTACGATCCACCTCCCCTTCGGATCTCACAACACGGCCAGCAGATGAATGTTGGCAAGTTCTTCACAAAGCCTCAAGCCGACCTGACCCTGTTTGACTTCGGGGCGTGCTCGGTATGCTACGAAATAGATATAGCTGGCCCAATTGCCCACCTCATTGAGCTGAGTGAAGTACTCTACGACAACGCGCACCTCCTGGCCGATGCGAGAGAACGCGTCTCTGGGTTACTCGCCGAGGTGGGGACTGCCGTCTCTCGCCCGAGACTCCATGAATCGATGGAAGATTTCACTGTGTACCATTTTGAACAGTTCGACGGTGACATCTCACCCACGCGCCTTGTTGCGGAGCACCCGAAAGAGCTCGCCCGCCTTCTTCGCGCAGAGAAAGAAGACCTAGGCGACGAGGAGATTGAAGAAGCGATCGGCACAAGAACATCGTACAGCACGAAGGATTGCGCCGTGATTGATTGGAACTCATCGATGTTTTTCGGGGAAAACGCGCAGGACTTTGTTGCCGTGATGGAGTTCTGCAACGTTGAACTCCTAGAGATGCGCTTCTTGGATGAGCAGCTCGATGACGATCTCGAGCAGGCCTATCAGATTATTATTACGGGGAAGAAAGGCGGCGCGGATCTGAATAAAATGGCGCGCCTTCAGATGGATTCCGCGATTCTGTACGAGGCGGTTGAAAACGCGCTGAAGCTACTCGGTGACCAGTACCTGGCACGGGTGTACCGTCTTGCGTCGAAGAAGTTCCACCTCCCTGATTGGAACGCGAGCATTCTGCGTAAGCTCGACACGCTCGATAGCATCTACAACAAGATGTCCGACCGTGCGGCACAGAAGCGATCGGAATTTCTCGAATGGGTAGTGATTATCCTTATCGCTTTCGAAGTAGTGTGGGGAATTTTAGAGAAGACTGTCATGTAATACCGCGGAACGCCGGATACCCTCTTGCTCCAAGAACCGTGTTCTGATTGTATCGGGAGGTGAGATTCTCCGTGCTTTCAAGTGGTAGTAAAGCCAACTGTACCTTTGTTGAAGCAGCCGGTGTGCGGTTGATGATCGACTGTGGCCTTTCAGGAAAGCAGGGTGAGCACCGCCTCCTTGAACTCGGTATTGACCCCCGCACTTTAGACGGCATCCTAGTTACCCACGAGCACCATGACCATATCCATGGAGTAGCGACGCTTAGTCGAAGGTTCTCTATCCCCGTGTTCGCTAACGCCGCGACTATGGAGCATATCGGGAAGGCCTCGGGAAAGGAGATCTTCAAAACCGGGGATGCATTCTGCATCCGGGGAGTTGTGGTAACGCCGTTCAGTATCACTCACGACGCAGCAGAACCCGTAGGGTTTGTAATCGAGGCTGAAGGGTTTAAGATGGTGCACGTGACCGACCTCGGTCGCGTAACAACGCTTGTCAAGGAGCATGTGCAGGGGGCGAACGCGCTGGTGCTTGAGTCGAATCACGATCAAGAGATGCTTCAAACCTGCGATTACACCTGGAACTTAAAGCAGCGCATAGCTTCCACACATGGGCACCTGTGTAATGATTCGGCCGGGCAGCTCCTTGAAGATTCCATGCACCCTGAACTTTTCCACTTAGTGCTTGGACACTTAAGCGAGAATAGCAATACGCCGACTTTGGCGCTCCAGACGATGCATCGCTACTTGGATCGGTGTGAGGAACGCAAAATCGGGCTAAGAACCCTTCTTTGCGGCAGTATTTATAAGAGTCTTCCGATGCTTGAGCTTGATGAACCGAGGCACCTCGATGTAGTTATAGGGGCATGATTCCCCGCTACAGCAATTCAGACATGGCTGCCATCTGGTCGGACGATAACAAGTACCGCATTTGGCTCGATATTGAACGGTTCGCCCTTGAGGGATTAGTTGAGGGGGGCAAGGCCCCGAAAGAAGCCCTAGAGGCATTCAACAAAAAAGCGGCCTTCTCGCCGGATCGAATAAATCAGATTGAAGCTGAAGTGAAGCATGATGTTATTGCGTTCCTCACCAATGTTGCCGAGAACGTAGGGCCACTCTCCCGGTACGTTCATCGTGGTATGACTTCAAACGACGTGGTCGATACCTGCATCGGCGTGCAGCTTAAGCAGGCAGGCGAACTGCTCCTTCTCGGCGTCTCAAAATTAATGGCTACCGTTAAGGCGAGAGCAGAAGAATTTAAATTTACCCCCTGCATCGGACGAAGCCACGGTATTCATGCCGAGCCAACCACTTTTGGACTTAAGCTTGCAGGTTGGTACGCAGAGTTGTCGCGTCAAAGTGAACGTTTGCACCATGCTGTAGAGACGGTCTCGACCGGAAAGGTGTCTGGCGCGGTGGGCACCTACGCTGGCATTAGCCCTGCTGTAGAGGAGCATGTTATGCAGCGGCTGCAGCTGCGCGCAGAGACAGTAGCGACTCAGATCGTCGCGCGCGATAGGCATGCTGAGTTTCTCTCGGTGCTTGCTGGTCTCGCTTCTTCAATCGAAAGGTTTGCGGTAGAAATTCGACACCTTCAACGTACTGAGGTTCGTGAAGCGATGGAAGGCTTCTCTCAGGGGCAAAAAGGTTCGTCTGCGATGCCGCATAAGCGAAATCCGATTTTGTGTGAGAATCTGTGCGGTCTTGCTCGGTTAATGCGCTCATACGCACAGGCTGGGCTTGAAAACGTAGCTCTTTGGCATGAGCGTGATATTAGCCACAGCTCAGTCGAGCGCGTCGTGTTGCCGGATGCAACGATTCTTATGGCTTTTATGCTCGCCCGATTTGAGCAAGTTGTAAAAAATTTGATGGTGCTCCCTGAGCGCATGCTTGAAAACCTTGAGATGACCAGGGGAACTATTTTCTCAGGTCACCTGCTACTCGCACTTATCGATAAAGGAATGGTTCGCGAAGAGGCCTATGCAGTGGTGCAGAAGCACGCGATAGCCGCCTTTGATGGAGGGGCGTCGCTTGAGGAACGGGTGCAAGCGGATCCAGCCATAGGAAGCATGCTTTCGCCTGAAGAGCGCGCGCGAGTTTTTGATCTCGCAGTTCACCTAAAAGAAGTAGAGCGAATTATGGGGCGGGCGCTGCAAGCGTGAATGAGCGGGTGTCTACAGGTCTAAAAAGAGGAGAGCATCAGATGCGGTACCAAGTGTTAGTTCGGCTGAAAGAGGGTGTGCTTGATGTGCAGGGGAAAGCTATTGAGAACGGATTGCGCGACCGAAAATTTGAGAGCATCAGTAACGTAAGAGTCGGAAAAGTCATCGAACTTGATGTCTCTGGTTTGGCTCCCTTGGAGGCGAAACTGCAGGTAGACGAAGTATGCAGAAGTCTTCTTGCTAATCCCGTCATTGAGCAGTGCGAGGTAAGGGAGGTCTCGTGATGAGAGTTGCCGTCGTTGTATTTCCAGGGACGAATTGCGACCATGATGCGTTGTATGTGCTTGGCACTCAGCTACGCTCAGAGGTGTATCCCGTATGGCACCGATCCCAGGATCTACAAAACCCTGACCTTGTGGTGCTACCCGGAGGCTTTTCGTTCGGCGACTACCTGCGGACAGGGGCGCTCGCAAAGCTTTCGCCTGCGATGACTGCGGTGCGCAAATTTGCAGATCGAGGAGGGCAGGTGCTCGGTATTTGCAACGGCTTCCAGATTCTGTGTGAGGCAGAGATGCTTCCGGGAGCGTTACTAGAGAATGTCGGGCGTCAGTTTCTCTCTCGCTTTGTGCATGTCCGGGTCTCTTCAAATAAATCATTTTTTACCACGGGCCTAACCGAAGGTTCAGTCATTACCTGCCCGATAGCACATTTTCAAGGTAACTACTTTGCAGATGCACCAACGCTTAGCGAGCTTGAGAAACAGGGACAAATCGTATTTCGTTACTGTTCAGCTCAGGGTGAAGTAGATCCCACCGACCGGTCGAGTAACGTGAACGGATCGCTCAATGCGATCGCTGGAATCTGTAACCAAGAGGGGAACGTGGTAGGCCTGATGCCCCATCCGGAGCGAGCAACGGAGGCCCTAATTGGGGCGGTAGGTGGGACGACCGGTATGGCTCCGTTTGCGAGATTGGTAAGCACCGTCGGGTAGCTCATCATCGTGACTTAACTAGTGGTCGAGGAGGAACAGTGCTGCGTCACATAACCAAAATAATAGACCTCTCACACCAAGATTTAGATGATTTAGTCGAATCAGCGCGGCGGTTTCACGCCCGGTACAATGAAGGTATTAGACGAGACGATCGATTGGGCGGGAGGGTCGTTGCCCTCGTATTTGAAAAGCCGTCTCTTCGCACAAAAGTTTCGTTTGAAGCTGCCACCATGTTTCTTGGAGGAAATCCGATATTCCTCTCAAGTGAACAGATATTTTCGAGCGGCGGCAATCAGTACGGGCGTGAGTCGGTTTCAGATATCGCTCGAAACCTCGAGCGCTTCTGCGATATCATCGTGGCACGTGTCTTTCAGCACGAAACCATTCGAGCACTCGCCTCTACAGTTGATGTTCCTGTCGTTAATGCACTGTGCGACCTGCACCATCCAAGTCAGGCAATTACAGACGTCATTACGATGGAGGGGAAGGCAGTGAAAGGCGGAAAACGACTTAAAGTTGCTTACATCGGCGACGGCAACAATGTTGCAACCTCCCTCTCTCAGGCGTGCGCTATGAGAGGACATGATGTCGTCGTTGCGAGCCCCGCCGGTTACGAGGTCCCAGCTATTGAGCAAGCAGTTGCTTGCGAGCTCCGGCGAACAACAGATCAAGAGATTCTCTTCATTCAAGATCCCGAAAAGGCTGTGGGTGACGCTGACGTTCTCTACACAGATACCTTTGTATCCATGGGTCAGGAGTCTGAGCGGCAGAAGCGGTTGAATGATTTTGAAGGGTATCAAGTAAATGGAGCTTTGATGCGCAAAGCACCTTC
>JAYVGZ010000046.1:0-4228 GCA_043771805.1 Pseudomonadota bacterium | reverse complement strand
CTTTGGAGCCCGGGATAAATGGCTCCTCTCCGCACCAGATTATCATCGCCTGAAATCTATCCGTAACCTTCGGAATATTGTTTGGCCGAACCAACATACTACCGCGCGCTATATCGATCTCCCTAGAGAGGGAAATTGCCACGGCGTCCCCGGCTGTACACTCACTCACCTCTTCGGTTCCACGCTTTAAGATTGAGGTGACTTGTGCCGTGAGTTGACTAGGCAAAGCAACTAGCTCTTCCCCAACGCGAAGCGACCCCGATTGAACAGTTCCTGCATATCCTCGAAACTGATCTCGGTGCCGAATGACCCACTGCACAGGAAATCGGAAATCAACCTGATTAGTATCACCTGCTATGTAAATATCTTCCAAATAACCGAGAACTGTCTCTCCCTCGTACCAGGGCATGCGATCACTCGGTCGAACAATATTATCTCCATCCGTCGCAATGACAGGAACGAAGCGCACATCCTTGACTCCAAGCTTCGCGGCAAACGCGCCAAACTCTTCCACCAACTCGTCAAAACGAGATTCTTGACAGTCAACCAAGTCCATTTTGTTGACAGCTACCAGAAGGCGCGGAACTCCAAGGAGTGCCGCAACAAAAGCGTGTCGCTTGGTCTGTGGGAGCACTCCATTTTTAGCATCTACGAGAACTATCGTCAGATCGGCAGTCGAGGCCGCTGTAGCCATGTTGCGGGTGTACTGTTCGTGCCCAGGAGAGTCAGCCAGAATAAATCGCCGCTTCGTTGTCGAAAAGTATCGGTAAGCGACATCAATCGTTATGCCCTGCTCCCGTTCGGCTCTGAGACCATCAGTCACTAACGCTAGAGGAAGCTTCTTGTCTCCGCTCTTCTCAGCCTTAGCCTTCAGGGCGGCAACATGGTCATCGTAGATATTCCCGGTGTCATACAGCAGGCGTCCGATGAAAGTTGACTTTCCATCATCGACACTTCCTGCCGTAGAGAATCGAAGGAGCGCTTTTGGAAGTTTATCTCGGAGCTGCACTAGAAGTACCCTTCTCGTTTCTTAATTTCCATCGACCCGTCCGTATCATAATCGATCACTCTTCCTGCTCGCTCAGAGAGCTTAAAGCCAAACATCTCTTCGACGATGGCCTCTAGTGTTGTCGACGTAGACTCGATAGCTCCGGTGCAAGGCGTGCATCCGAGAGAACGGAATCGACACACGATATCTTCAACTTTCTCACCCGGGGCTAGGCGTGTGACGCCTTCGATGAAGGTCTCTATCATCCCCTTGCGCCGCAGCGCTGGTCTCGGCTTTGCAAAATACAGCGGCACTATTGGTATCTGTTCACACAAAATATAGAGCCAGATATCGAACTCCGTCCAATTCGAGAGCGGGAAAACCCGCATTGATTCGCCCTTATTGACCTTACCATTGAAGAGGTTCCACATCTCTGGCCGTTGATTTCTAGGATCCCATTGGCCGAATTTGTCGCGAAACGAGAATACCCGTTCTTTTGCTCTGGCTCGCTCTTCGTCACGTCTCGCACCACCTATTGCCGCATCTGCGTCATACAAGCTTAAGCCATCAAGCAGTGCCTTTGTTCGCAGTAGTCCGCAGCACTTTTGAGTGCCTAGATCAAATGGATTGGCATTTTTGGAGATCGCCTCCTCGTTTCGGTACACGAGCAGCTTCATCCCAGTCTGCGCAGTGATTGTATCCCTAAACGTGTACATCTCGGGGTAGTCGTACCCGGTATCAATATGCAGCAGCGGAAACGGCGGGGTAGCCGGGGCAAAAGCCTTCATAGCGAGGCGCACTACCACCGAAGAATCTTTTCCTGCCGAGTACAGCAGTACCGGTTTTTCGAATTGAGCTGCTACTTCCCTAAGGATGTATATGCTTTCGGCTTCGAGCTCGCGGAGGTAGTCGGGAATTGGGAAGGTCATAGGGGGGGAATAGTGCCTTAAATTGTTAGTAGCGGGCAAGGGTTTGGGGAATTGGCGCTCTATTTGAAAAGGGGTCTGACAGCAGGCACAGCGCTATTCCCGACAATTAGCGGTATTTGCCGCAGGAGACGTAGTTCCCGAAACACTTTGCAGCAAATAATCTAATGCTGAAGACTCAACCGCGGAATCTCACTGACGGCATAAAGCGGAACAGACAGAATATCATCGATGAACGAGACCTCATGTTGAGAAATGCGCACTCCGATTCGAGGGTTTTTCGTCTCCATAAATATTCGTAGGCTTTTCAAGCGCCCCGTCTTGCCAGCCTTTACTTCAACAGGAATCACTTGGCCTCTATCAGCGATGACATAATCAACCTCTGCCTTTGAACTTTTGCTTTCCCGGTGCCAGCAGTACAGCCGCGGTTCATCATAGCTTTCGAGAAGTAGTAGCAGCTCTTGACCAACAAACTGCTCAGCTAGCGCGCCCGAATTGACAAGGTCAAGATTAAACCCTTGTTGCGGGCTGACGGGAATCTGCTGCATCTGAGCCATCAGCCCGCAATCGATGAAGATAAACTTAAACCGATCGACATCTGATTCTGCATCAAATGGTAGACCGTTGGCGGCAGTCGCAAACACCTTGCTGATCACCCGTGCTCTATCGAACAACTCAAGCACTGCTTTGATTGCGCGACTCTGTGTATCCGACGCGAGATCTACATACTTGAATTTCTTCGTCGCAAAGAGAGGGAGCTTCCTGAATACAGTCTCTATAATGTCCTTATCAACACGGCTTTGATATTTTAAAAAGTCCTCTCGATACGTTTGTGTCATTGCCGCCTGTATCTCTCGAAATCGAAAATTTTCAGGGGATTGTTCATAGGCAGAAACTGCTGCCGGCATTCCCCCAACACGGAGATAGATTTCAATTTGCTGCAATGCCTTCTCGTGCAAGAGAGGCAGAAGTGGCGCGTCAACCTTCATATCAGCAATCGCGGCGAGCAGCCCCGATTGTTGCGTAGCTAGCAAAAATTCCTTGAACGATAGGGGATGCAGGTACTTATATTCAATTCGTCCGACGGGGATACGCAGCTCTTCTGGCTGCTCTCTGAGTAAAAAATCGAGTAGCGAACCCGCGGCAACTACGTGCAGATGTGGCAGCTCTTCAAAAAAATATCGTAGGGCGAGGAGTGCTTGAGGGCTCTCCTGAATTTCATCAATGAAGAGCAGCGACTTTTCCGGAACTATCTCTTGGTTGGACCACTGCGAGAGACCCTTCACGATCTTTTTTACGTCAGTGCTTTTGAAAAGAGCTTTCAGCTCGGGGTGTTTCTCGAAGTTGATCTCTACAAAATCACTAAAATGGTGCCTCGCGAACTCTCGAATAAGGAAGCTTTTCCCTACCTGACGCGCACCTCGAAGAACGAGGGGTCTGCGTTCTTTGACGCCTTTCCAGTTGAGGAGATCTTGTTCGAGGGTGCGTTTGAGCATTTTTTGGAGTCGCTTGCCTGGGAAATGCAGGATTTAAGTATCTATTATGGGCAGATACCGCATATTTTAAATAGTGAAATGATGCGGCTGCGGCAGAGAGCGCCATAATGGAATACGGCACGTTTCCCTACAACCATAGAACCATAGAACCATAGAACCATAGAACCAACCTCAGCATACCAACCACTACCAGCGCACGGATTACTACTGACTAACCACAGACAACCGAACCATTCCATTTACAGATGCCGCTATAGTGGAATAGACTGTATCGCATGCACCAGTCTATTCCACATCCCGCGGCACTTTCTTCCCGAACGCTCGAAAAACAAGCGCTCAAATCACTTCTCGATCGCAAGGGCTCTCAACTTGTTGCAGTGACTGGCAGGCGCCGAGTCGGAAAGACGTTTTTAGTGCGCAATACGATAGACAAGCGATCCATCTTTCTTGAAATTACGGGTAAGAAACGGGCCAGCAAGGTCGATCTAAGAGATAATTTTTTAAGTTCTTATGAAGAGAAATTTAAGCCCATAGCTAAACTCAGCAGAGATCTTTCATGGCGCGAAATATTCAAGGTACTAAGCGCCGAGTCAAAACGCTCTAAAAATCGAGATTTTACACTCTTTCTGGATGAATTGCCGTGGATGGCTCAATCAGATCATGATTTCCTGCCTGCTCTTGAGCACATTTGGAATAACGATTGGTCACAGATCGCACAGTTCAAACTGATAATTTGCGGTAGTGCTGCTTCGTGGATGAATGAACATATTTTTAACAATACTGACGGGCTCTTTGGTCGCCTAACTGGTCGTTTAGAT
>JAYVGZ010000045.1:0-12488 GCA_043771805.1 Pseudomonadota bacterium | reverse complement strand
TTGAAGGAGGGTATCTATCCATAACTTCCAATCTTCGCCACCCATCACCTTCTCGGTGTTGTAGATATCTTTTTCGTTCGCTGGCTCAACAGTCACCTCGGTTACCAGCTCTTTGTCAGTATTGAGAGTTTTCGTTGTATAGGGCGCCCCGATCGTCTTCAGAGTAGAGCTGTATACCTCACCAGTCTTGGGGTCTTGACGCTTCGGTGATGCTAACGAGTAAATGACGAGATCAACCTTACCAAGGTCACTCGTGATCGCCTCGCACACCTGCTGCTTTATGGAGTCTGAGAATGCATCTCCATTGAACGACCTGGAATACACCCCGCGAGCATTGGCGAGAGCGTCGAATGCGGCGGAATTGTAGTAGCCGGCTGTCCCAGGCCTTCCTTCTTCCCCCGGTTTTTCAAAGAAGCACCCGATTGTCGCTGCACCGGAGCCGAAAGCTGCAACGATACGAGAGGCGAGCCCGTAGCCGGTCGAGCTTCCGATAACCAGGACCTTCTTCGGCCCACGGTTCAGCTGCCCTTTGCTTTCGACATATTTTATCTGTTCTTCGACATTCGCCTTACAACCAGTCGGGTGGGAGGTGATACAGATGAAGCCACGAATTTTCGGATTAATAATCATACCCTGCAAGAGAATCAATCGCGCGAAAGAAGTCAACCGGGGGAGAGGAAAATAGTGATGAAAATTGAGCACCTTTACTTTCCAGAGGCTCAACCCTTCTCGAAATATGGCCAAAGTTGGGTGGCATACGACAGATTCCTAACTTTACGGAGTAACAGCTAGAGAACTGCAATTACGCCGACCTTTACCGCCGTCCCCGGTCCGATCTTATCGGGCTCTACATATCTTCTCTAAAGGTGACCTCAAATCGACCCTTGGCAATGAGCTCGCCACGTTGAGTACTGTTTCGGGGCATGACAATGTAGGCGATTAAAGTTGATGGGTAGATATGATCAAACATGAAGCGGAGAGTAACGGCGCGAGTGGCTGGGGTGACCTTGAGGCAAACCCTCGGTGTTCGTCCAATGTCGGTGAAGATAGTGACATCTGGCAGCTGCCTGACTCAGCCCGCAAATACGCCCAATTTTGTCAGGCGCAGTGGTATCAAACTGTCATCGACACGCTTATTGATCATCTGCCCATTGATCCAAATGACCAGATCCTTGATCTCGGTAGTGGCACGGGGAGTGGTACGTGCCGAGTGAGCGAGTATTTGAAGGCTCCGGGTTTTGTGCTTGGAATTGACAGTTCAGTTATTCAAGTGGACTACGCGAGCGATCATGGCCCCGTTAATCAGCTAGTGAGCTTTATGAAGGCCCTTATTGAGGAAATTCCCCACCTCCTTCCTAATAAGTGCGACGGGGTAGTCGCATTTAATTCGATCCATCTACTAGGAGAGCTCCCGCGAGTTTTCTCTCTGGTCGCAGAGGCCCTCAAGCCTGGCGGGTATTTTGGGTTCTGCACTGGCTATGCAACGGGCGCGATGGAGATATCGCAGAGTTTAGCGGTTGGCCGGGTGCTAGCTAAGGTTACCAACGATGCGGTGCAGAGGGACCTCCTCGATTCTGCGTCACAAGGTGTAGGAATTAAATCCGGCGCCTCAGCTATCCGAGTAAAGCACTTGAATTCACAGTTAGTAGCAGCCGGTTTTGCAGCTGTTGAAATGAAATGGCAGAAGGTCGATCTTCCTGTTGAGTCCGTCGCTCAATTTTTGACTTTGCCAGGGATGAATTCTCTGCCGAAAGAGATTCCAAGCGGGGCGCAATACCAGATGATTCTCGAGGAGTTAAAGAGGAATTCGATTGAGGTGCTTCAGCGGAAATGGCTTCATGTTGTTACCGTTAAGGGCGCAGGTTAGGCCCCCATCTCTTGAAAGCCTTTGCCTTCACCCCGACCTACCGTATGCTCTCATGTCGGAGCGCTTCACCCTCGCGCTACAAACACGTCTGATTGAAGCAGATTAATGAGTTTATTTTCAAAGGAGCAATCGTGACGATCCACCCGCTAGCAGGAACTCTCGCACCGGCTGAGCTCGCCGAGGACATCCCCGCACTCATTGCAGCCTACTACAGAGATGGCTCTCACTTCAGTACAGGGCTCGCCCCCGTTTCATTCGGTACGAGCGGTCACAGGGGAACCTCGCTTCAAGGCTCGTTTAACGAAGCGCACGTGTTTGCGATCACTACGGCGATTATCGAATACAGAAGTTCCCAGGGGATCTCTGGCCCCCTCTTCATTGGGAGAGATACTCACGCGCTTTCTGGGTGTGCTGAGAAAACAGCGCTGCAGGTTCTTGCAGCCCATAACGTCTCTACCTTCATCTCGGCAGACGGCGGCGTCACCTCAACTCCGGCGGTGTCGCACGCGATCCTCGTGCACAATAGGGACGTCTCTGCTCCGCGTGCGGACGGTATCATCATCACACCATCCCACAATCCACCGAGAGACGGAGGGCTTAAATACAACCCCCCACACGGAGGCCCAGCCGATACCGATGTGACCAATAGTATTCAGAGGCGGGCAAACGAACTCCTCGCGTTGCCGAAAGTTCCAACAAATCACCCGGTCGAGAGCCCCTGTATTCGACCATTCGATTTTATCTCACAGTACGTGGATGATCTTGAGCAAGTCATAGACATGCAGGCGATTCGTCACTCTAACGTCAGAATTGGAGTTCACCCTCTTGGAGGTGCAGCACTTCCAGTTTGGGAAGCAATTCAACGGAAGTTTCACCTTGATATTACGATAGTTGATCGATCAACTGATCCGACCTTCTCCTTCGTTCCTCTTGATCACGATGGGAAGGTCAGGATGGATTGTTCAAGCTCGTTTGCCATGGCTGGATTGGTTGCACTGAAAGATAAATTTACGGTGGCTGTCGGAAATGATCCGGACGCGGATCGGCACGGAATCGTTGTACCATCTGTCGGGCTACTGAATCCGAATCACTACCTTGCAGTAGCAATTCGGTATCTCTTGACGCACCGCCCGCAGTGGCCGATTTCCGCAAAGGTTGGAAAAACATTGGTGAGCAGCGCCATTATCGATCGCGTTGTAAATGCTTTCGGGCGAGATCTTATTGAGGTACCGGTGGGGTTCAAGTGGTTCGTGCCTGGGCTTCTAAGCGGTGACCTGGTGTTTGGTGGCGAAGAGAGCGCAGGTGCTAGCTTCTTATGCTTTGATGGCAGTGCCTGGAGTACAGATAAAGACGGGATTGTCTTGGCCCTCTTGGCCGCTGAGATAACCGCTGTTACTGGAAAGGACCCGGGGGTTCATTTCGGGGAAATAGTAGCTGAGCTCGGGCAGCCTTTCTATTCAAGGGTTGATCAAGTAGCCACTAACGAGCAGAAACAGAGGCTGAAGGCGCTGACACCCGAGACTGTTGCGATGAAAACGTTGGCCGGAGATCCTGTTCAAGCGATCCTTACTCATGCCCCGGGAAACGGGGCTGCGATTGGGGGCATTAAGGTTGTGTCAGCGAATGGATGGTTAGCTGTAAGGCCGTCAGGCACAGAGGATATCTGTAAATTGTACGCCGAGAGCTTTTTGGGGGAGGAACACTTGAGCAGAATCTTGCAAGAAGGGGCTCGGATACTGAACTAGTCACCGTCCCGGTAGTCGCTGAAGCCCCTAAGTTTAGAAAACTACGTGACCGGAAAGGCTCTATCTTAATGGGTGTACCTGTTTTAGCTTACCGGGATGAAAACATTCTGCGGTAAATGTCTCGTCCTCGTAATGTCACTACTGGCTTTAGCAGCTGCCGTCTTTCCGCTTCGGGAGCTGCGTGCTGAAAACCAGTTCACGGTGAGGCCGTTTCTGATGATCGGCCAGATAAATGGCAACCTGCGAGCAGAGGATGTCGATGCGGATTTTGGTCTCGGTTGGGGAAACAGTCTTCAGAAGGGGAACGGGGCAATCGGGCTTGATTTCGATGCCCGTCAGGACGAGCTAAGCCTTCTCAGTCAGGTGTGGTATACGGCGCTCTCTGATACCAAGTCTAATGTCGAAGGGTTCCCTAACTCTTTCACCCAGGTTGATGTCAGTGGAACGTTTTGGACGGAAACGTTTGGGGTGTCGGTTTTTATGGATAAAGGAACTTTTTTTGATCTCACTATTGGAGGAAGGCTGGCCTCGGTAAGTAACAGTATTTCCGCGCGAAGTGACGCTGCGGGCCAGAGTGACTTCTCTCAGAGTAAGACCTGGGTAGATCCAGTCGTCGGCTTCAAGGCACATATTCCGGCTGATGATCGTGTATCGTTTGATTTCGGTGGTGATTACGGTGGGTTCAACGTTTCATCGAGCGTCACATGGCAGGGTGCAGCAGCGGTAAATTATTCAGTGACGAAGCGTACGGATGTGTCTTTGGCCTATAGAGCGATGATGTACGACTATGAAGAGGGAAATTTTCGCTACGATATTCTTATGCATGGACCATCGCTTGGGTTGGTGTTGAATTTTTAGTCACTCTTGCGGGTGCTTGGGAGCGGCAGAGGTTCCTCGCCTGTTACTCTTGCGATCTCCATGAAGCGCAATCAATCATTTTCAGTAGCTTCCAGTAGGCACGGGTATCGCAAGCCACGATTTGACTAGCGGTACCCCTACCATGATCATAGCAGGCACGTTCTACTCATCTTCGCTTAAAAGGAGCCTACGTTGGAAAAAATAGCGGCAAGTAAAAAACCGATTCAAGCGGCCCCCGCCGCTGATGAAGACACAAAAAATTGGTCTGATTTCTCGGTATTCGACTCCAAATTATCGAGGCAGGGGCGGGAATTAGTGGCCTGCTTTACGACCTTCGTCAAGAAGGGGGTGGATGAAAACACAACGGCTGAAGTAGCTATAAATGCTTGGACAAAGAGCCGCCTTATCCTCAGGAAGGAAGCGTTAGAGGGGGCAATTAAAGACAAGGAAATTCATGGCATTTATTGGGCGCCTTCGACTTTCCCGGTAGACTCGTGGGACACACCGAATGAGGCCCCGGCAAAAAAGCCGAGCAAGGACTTTCTTCCACACCTAAGAAAGGCATTTCATGAGGTTACAGGCAGTTAATCCTTGAGGCTGAAAGGAGTACCTCAGTGAAACGAGGAAGCTTCGGGGACATTGACCGTATTCAAGGCCCTACTCATCTCTGAAAAGTGCTCTGCCACTTGCATAGAGCGTTTTACAAAAGTCCGAAGCGAAATCCCGGCTTTTGGAAAACGTACCCGTTCAGGCACCGGTAGAAAAAATGCGCCACTCGACCAAACCCCTCATCGCCTAGGTGTGTAAGGATGATGCCTGTCATACCCGCCTGCGGCTCCCCGCGATAGCGTTAGAACTGAGCTCAACCGAGAAAACCAAGGCATTTATGGATCCGAAAACTACTGCCGCATCTGCGCCCGACATGACTCCTACAGAGGATCTTGATACAGAGACCTCAGGAGTAGAGCGACAAAAAGATCGAGAGCGCCTCAGCGGGGCGCAAGCTTTTATTATTCTTCTTATCGCGATCGTTAGTTGTGCGGTTCTGACGGGAGTGCTCGTTAGTTCTCACTAAGCGCTTCTGCAAATGATGTATCCGACGGCTCGACGTTGACAATGCCGAGAGCGCCAAGAAAAAGAAAACGGCGGGTGTAGTTGAAAGACTACACCCGCCGTTTAGCTTACTTACAGTCGCTGGCGAAGCGGGGAATCGATGCGGAGAGTTCGTTCGATTCCTTGACGAGTGCATCCGCTTTTCGGGGAATCTGCTGATCGTTAGCTGTGAGTTTCCCACGTCGTGCCTTTTTCACGAGTCGCATCGTCTGTGTCGTAAGTGCTCGCAGGCTCGCTGTATTGGAGTTGTAAGCGTCGATAAGACCAGAGTTATCCACCTGGGCGCAGCTTTCAGTATTAGTGCAGCTGTTTATCACCTGAGGTATAGACCATATCTTCGTCCATGATTCGTCCGCTAAACGTGAAGCCTCCGCGAGTGTTCGATCAGCGAACTGACGATTCTCTTTCGTGTTGCCTACAAGGAGTAAACGTCGGACCGCTAACGTGACGTTCGCCTTCAGGGCTTTGGCGTTTGTATCGAGTGTGGTGATTACATCGCCGACGTCGTTTTTGACGCAGCTCAAGCAGCTCTTGCCATCACCGTTACATACGCCGCAACGGTCAAGTGTAGCAGAGCCATTCGGTGTTCCTGCGCAATCGACACACTTGTTAGTACCACCACACACTCCGCATTTATCGATAACGGCGGTACCATTTGACGCTCCAGAACAATCGATACAAGTAGAGCTGTTACCACCGCACACTCCGCACGTATCTTTTATTGCAGAGCCGCCAGAAGTCCCCTTGCAATCAGTGTTGCAGGCAGTTACTGCTACATTTTGCGAGCAAGTAACCTCAGCTACGCCATCGGTTAGCGTCAGGCTAACAGAGCAGCTTCGAGCCGCACCGTTTGCTGGGGCTGGCAGCGATAGAGATGGGGTGACCTTAGTTGCACTATCGAAAACACCGCCCACGCAATCAGTTTTCCAGAGGTAGACGATCGGGAATCCTTCAGGGTCCTTCGATCCTGTACCGTCTAGCGCGATCACTGTCTGAGCGCCCTGGCAGGTGGCAGAGTAGGGGGCCGCTCCAGCACTGCATGCAGGTGGCTTATTTGGGCTACACTGCGTGCTTGTTGACGACGCTGTCGCGCTGCTGCCGAAAACGGTCCACGTTAATGATGTGCCGGTAAACTCGACACTGAACGAATTCGCTACGGTTCCTTTGAAGAACTGAGTCGGTTGTCCGCGGTCAGTAGCCCCTGGTGACATGGTGTTGTACGGGCCCACGGGAGCCGCGATATCAAAACCATTGAGATTGTTGTAACCGAAGTAGGCCTTGATCTTGTCGCCTGGAAGTTTGTCGATACAGCTCAAGATTGGCGTTACTGGGGTACAAGCCTTCGACACACCTACCTTTGCTGTTACGGTGCGCGGAGTAGAATTTGCTGGCTTCACTGTCCATGTCAGCTCAGTGCCATCAAACTTCACACCGAAGACGCCGTTGAATACACCTGGATTGAAAGTGCTTACTTGGCCGCGTGCTTCAGGGGCTGGCTGGAAGAAGTTCTGCCCGCCAGTTGTGGCACTGAGACCTGCTGTTATCGTTACTGCACTCGACGAGGTGTTCTCGTACCCGAAGAACGCGGTGGATGTTCCGTCACCGTTTGACTGAACGCAGCTAACGGCCGGTAAGATCGGATTGTTGAGAGTAACTGGCGCTGTGGGTGTCGAAACTACGGTGTTCGTTGGTGTTGCGGTTGCCGATGCAGTCGCAGTCGCCGTCGATGTTGCCGTGGCCGTCGTGGTTGGCGTCGCCGTGTTCGTTGGTGTCGCACTCGCGGTCGGCGTTGATGTCACCGTAGTTGTTGCGGTTGCAGTTGGTGGAACTGGTGTGTTCGTTGCCGTTGCAGTGGCCGTAGTCGTCGCAGTTGGCGGTACGGGGGTGTTAGTCGCCGTAGCGGTGGCGGTCGACGTTGGGGTGTTGGTGGGCGTCTGTGTTGCCGTCTGTGTTGCCGTCGGTGGAACCGGCGTGTTCGTGGATGTTGCAGTTGCCGTATTTGTTGGCGTCGCCGTTGGTGGAACTGGCGTATTTGTGAACGTCGCAGTTGCCGTATTTGTTGGCGTCGATGTTGGTGGAACTGGCGTATTCGTGAATGTTGCCGTAGCCGTATTTGTTGGTGTTGCTGTTGGCGGAACCGGCGTGTTGGTGAACGTTGCAGTTGCCGTATTTGTCGGCGTTGCCGTAGGCGGCACTGGAGTATATGTCGCGGTCGGTGGTACCGGAGTGCTTGTGCTTGTAGGCGTCGGAGTGTTGCACACTACAGTGGTCGCAGCTTTCGCCCACTCGTCAAGTCCGTTCAGGTACGGAGTGTTGAACACATCGACCTGGTTCATCACTACCTTGCCGCACAGGCTTTGGGAGTTTGGCACGGCGAAGGTGAGGTTGAAGTTGAACTGGGCACCCGCGGGGAGAGCTCCGATTGAGCAGAGCACGGATCGCTCTGCCGCCAAGAAGGAGCACCCTGCTATGCTGGCACGCACAAAGGTGAAGACAGGGTTAATTGGGTTGAGGGTAGTGTTGTCGATATTAAAGTCTGATACCTGCACTGATGCTGCCGGGGCGTTACCAGTGTTGGTGACGGTGTAGTAGTAAGTCGCTTCACCACCTGAGATCACCGTGGCTGCAACTTGCTTCGTAACCTTGAGGCGGTAGTTACTCTCATCTGGATCCTTCGGGTCTGTGCAACCGGGATCTTGTGGAAAATCGATCAAGCCGTCGCCGTCGTTGTCAATTCCGTCCGAGCACACCTTTGCAGGTGTGGGTGTTGCTGTAAAAGTCGACGTTGGTGTTGGCGGAAGTGGAGTGAATGTTGCAGTTGCCGTAGGCGGAAGTGGAGTAGGCGTTGCATTGCACATTACCGCGAACGTTGCCGTGCTGCTGTTCGTCTGCGGCTTTGGCTTCATCACGTTGAGGTTTGCGGTCGTCGCTATCTGTGAAGCGCACGGGGCCTGCGGATCGAGACGACAGCTGACGCGGATATCCTTAATTTGCCAGTCGTACACGTCCGCATAAGAGCACGAGAGGCTCTTTCCACGCCCCTGTGCATCACGCTGTAGGGTGCACCCGCGGCCAGTCTGAGAGACGATTGCATCGCACGTAACAAAGTTCGGGAAATTCACCTGGGCTGTAACACCCCAGTAGCTAGACGAGGTCTTGTTTGGAATGTGGACGAGGTATTCAAAAGTAGTAGCCAATTTGACCATCGCTGGTGCAGTAAGCTGGATTGGAAGTGGCGCCACCGTTTTGGTCGCAAAGGCCACACTGGGTGCTCCTGCGGTGAGGAGGGCTGCAATAGCCGTAACTACACACGCAACGAAGGAGAGGGGAGAGACAGTCAATCGAGAGTTGTTCGTTCTCATATCTACCGAGTCTTTGAAGAGGAGGTTTCTAAGCATCCGAAAAGTTCCTCTTTGTTACAGATTCTCGATCGCCTGCGGGCTACCTAGGTCGAGAAAATCTAAAAACAACAGAAGGGACCACATTAAAACAGCGGTTTATCCGCCATCGAAGGGAAGAGTAAGAGCATCCCGGATCTGAGTCAAGTAAAGCTTCGATTTCTTTTGTCTGCGGGCATGTTTGCTGGTAGGGGCCGGTGCGCGATGGGGCGGACGCGGTCAAAAATGTTCGACGCTCGCACGAAAATACAAAGAAGCCAGGGAGAGTAGTTGAGTGTGTGGCTGATCGGGTATTGCCACACATATTAACTCTCCCCGGCTCTTTGCAACGGCGCCTTCTCCCCGCGCCACCCGCTTATCAGTTGCAGGTGCTACTAAATCGAGGAATTGAGGCGGAGAGCTGCGCGGACTGAGCCACTAGATCATCAGTCTCCTTTGAGATCTTCTGCTCTGTAGGGCTGAGCTTCCCGCCTCTTGCTTTGCGAACCAGACGCAGAGTGCGATCCGTTAGTTGGCGAAGGTTCTCGAAGTCAGCGGTATAGGCTGCGATCGAAGTCGAGTTATCAACCTGGGAGCACGCTTCAGCGTTTGTGCAGCTGTTAATCACCTGAGGTACTGTCCATATCTTGATCCAGGCGTTATTACCTAACGTAGCGGCTTCAGCCTGGGTACGCGTGGCGTACTGCTGGTTCTTCTTGGAGTTGTCTAAGAGCAGTAGTCGCCGCGTCGCGAGCGTCACGTTAACTCGGAGTGCCTTGGCATTCGAATCAAGGGCAAAGAGCGTCTCAGAAACATTGGACTTTACGCACGAAAGGCAGCTCTTCCCGTCACCGTTACAAACACCACATTGGTCGAGTTTCCCGGAACCGTTCGGTACCCCTGCGCAATCGAGACACTTGTTAGTGCCAGCACAAACTCCGCATTTGTCGACGACGGCAGTGCCATTTTGGACGCCAGCGCAGTCAACGCATGAGTTGCCGTTTCCGCCACAAACACCACATGCATCTTTAATTGAGGTTCCACCTGGTTTGCCACTGCAGTCCACCGAGCAGGAAGTAACAGTTAAGCTTTGGCTGCAGCTCGAAGTAGAAACGCCGTCGTCAACCTTAAGCGAAACTGAACAGCTGCGGGCGGCTCCATTCGCGAGGGCGGTTACAGCGAGCGTCGGGCTGCTCTTTTTCGAATCATCGAACACTGAAGTGGAGCAATCTGTTGTCCAAAGGTAGGTGATAGGGAATCCTTCTGGATCCTTCGAGAGAGTCCCATTAAGCGCCACTATCGTGGTTGTGCCTTGGCAGTTCACGGCGTACGGGCTGGAGCCCGCGCTACAAACTGGTGACTTGTTGGGGTTACACTCGTTGCTTGCTGCATCGGCCTTAGCAGACGACGAAAATATATTCCAGGTGAGTGAGGGCGTCGTGAACTCGACGTTGAATGCATTTGCTACAGACCCCGTAAAGAACTTCGTTGGCTGCCCCTTGTCAGCAGCACCGGGAGTCAGAGAGTTGTAGCCGCTAACTGGGATTGCGACCTCAAAGTTATTGAGGTTCGTGTACCCGAAGTACGCCTTGATCTTGGAGCCGGGAAGCTTGTCTATGCAACTGAGCACGGGTGTGACGGGGGAGCAGCTCTTGCTAACACCTGCTTTTGCGGTGGCAGTGTGTGCTGAGCTGCCTGGAGTTCTCAAAGTCCACGTGAGCGGGGAGCCGTCGAACTTCAAGCTAAAGACACCTGAGAAAGAACCGGGCTTAAAGCTCTCTACTTGGCCTCGCGATACTGGCAGTGGAGAGAAAATGTTCTGTCCACGGGTCGCATCGTTTAGACCGGCGGAGAGCGTGAGGGTTTGATTTGAGGTGTTCTCGTAACCAAAATACGCTGTGTATGAACCATCTCCGTTGTTGTTAACGCAATTCACGATGGGGGTCACCGGGCAGCCGATCACGACAGCGGTCGTAGGTGTCGGTGATGCCGTTGGGACCCTTGAGGGTGTCGAAGTCGGGATTCCCGTTGGTGTAAAGGCCGGCGTAAATGTCGGCGTAAATGTCGGCGTGGCGGTGTAAACCGGGAGGGGCGTCGAAGTCGCGGTAGCCGTGGGCGCAAGGCACATGACTGAAAGAACTGCTGTACTACTGTTAGTCTGAGCGGACGGCTTCATCACGGTCAGGTTAGCGGTGGTTGAGATCTGTGAATTACAGGGAGCCGTTGCATCCAAAGTACAGCTCACACGAACATCAATTATCTGCCAGTCGTACACGTCTGCATAAGAACAGGTAAGACCAGTCCCTCTGCCCTGGGCGTCGGTTTTCAATGTGCATCCGCTCCGTGATTGCGACACGATAGTGGTGCAATTCACGCTGCTTGGAAAATTTATCTGACTTGTAACGCTCCAGTAGTTGGACGAAGTCTTGTTTGGAATGTGAAGGAGGTACTCAAACGTCGAACCGACCTTTACCATGGCTGGAGCGGTGAGCTGTATTGGTAGTGGAGGAGCTGTTTTCGTCGCGGAGGCGCTTTGTAGCGGCACTGCTACGAGGCAGGCTGCAAAAGAACATATCACAGAAATTACCTGCGTGCGTGACGCAGAGAGAATGAGGGTACAAAATGCCCGTAACGATTTCAGAATGTCCATTGTCCTGCTCCGCTGTCTTAAAATACCCCGCCTTTCGCTTCAAGCGGTCGATGTACTCGGCTCAAAAGAACCTGAGATATCGGTCGTTAGCGAAAAAGGCGATCAACAAAAAAAATTTCTTGTACGTAGTTAGTCGTGCACGTTTTACGCACCCAGCGTAAATACACATCGCAAATAAAAAGCGAATGTGCACAGTGCAGATAACAGTGCAGATAACCGAGAGCTACCTTTGGGGATCCGTGCTTGGCCGGGCAGTCTACTGTCGAACACTGGGCGTGAACGAACGAACCACAACGAGCCATTTGGAACAGAAGAAGGCTAGCTAAAACAGCGGTTCTGGTGAGCCGCGATGAACCATAAGGGAGTAGCACTCAAAGAGTCAAGAAAATTCTGGCGCATTTTTAGACCAGTACTTCAGAAGGTCACTATCCCAACCCCCACACAAGGTATCAGCAGAGCAGTCGTTACCTTATGAGTCTTTGTCTCGCTACATCCACAACGTAAAACTCCTGCGTTGGCGTGCATAAGCTACCTCAATAGAGCTTTCCTAGCCTTCATAACCTGGGCATGGTACTTCACCCGTTGGAATCGGAATGCAGATCCAAAGGCCTTCTACTATGATTCGACGGTGGATTGTTGGTGTAACTGGGGCAAGCGGCATCAGGTATGCGCTCAGACTGCTATCGGTGCTTCCGGACTTAATCGACGAAACCCACGTCATTGTTTCGGAGTCAGCACTCCGCGTTCTACAAGAAGAGGAGGGGATTAGCAGCAGTACTTCTCAGCTTTCGTACGAAAAGTTGTGTGGTGCTGAAGGGAAGAATGTTTTCTTGTACAGCCCCCGTGATATCGGCGCTCGTGTAGCGTCTGGATCTATG
>JAYVGZ010000044.1:0-2228 GCA_043771805.1 Pseudomonadota bacterium | reverse complement strand
GTACGTAACCATCATGGTAGAGAAATAATCGCTAGCACCGGTTGCGGCTGAGTCACGGCAATACGCCTAGAAAAATCGGTAGTCTAGCCGATTATCGCTCGTCCAAGTCCGCAGCTGAATTGTTGTTCTGGAACTGTTTGTGAGAGTTTAAGATTCGCTTGGAACTGAGATTCCGCAGACCGAGAAACGGCTACTTCTCGTGTGGTCAGCTTCCCACGTCTGTACTTTGCCACTTTTTTCAAGACATCAACGGCGAGGTCACGTAACCGTTCGTTGTTTGTCCGGTAATTGCTTAAGATAGGAAGGTTGCTGGTGGTAACACACAACGTGCTTGAGGTTTGGCACGTCGTTGCTTCTATCGGCAAAGTCCACGAAAGTTCCCAGTTTTCGATCTGTAGCTTCTGCGCCGCTTCAAGCGTTCTACTGATAAATGCAGCATCCTTCCTTGATTGAGGGAGGGAGCGAAGGAGCGCAACAGCCTTTCGTACGATAGTTTGTTGCTCCTTAGCACCCGAATCGAGCGCTCCGAGAGTGGTTGACTGATCGATTGTACTGCACGACAGACAACTGAGCCCGTCGCCCCCACACACACCGCATTCGTCAAGTCTAGCAGTGCCGTTCATTGTGCCTTTGCAGTCAAGGCATGACGTCCCATTACCGCCGCAGACATTGCAGATGTCTTTCTTTGCGGTTCCGTTGACGGTACCGTTACAGTCAAGGCATGACTTGCCATCTCCGCCGCATACACCACACGAGTCTACTTTAGCAGTGCCGTTCGGTGTGCCCTTGCAGTCAAGGCATGTAGTGCCGTTGCCGGCGCAGATGCCGCATTGGTCAACGCGTGGGCCAGTTGTAGGGTTACCTTCGTCGGTGGAGCCGTTACAGTTGTTATCGATGCCGTCGCAGATTTCAGTGGAAGGAGGTTTCGCAGATACGGAGCATTGAGCGGTGCCATTCTGAGCACACACAATTGAGCCAGTATTCAGACAGGCACCAACACCCACTGAACATGAAGTGCCCTTTCTGAATCCGTTATCGACAAATCCGTCACAGTCGTTATCAAGGTCATCGCAGGTCTCTAGCGTTGATTGCTTATCTTGGGCACATCTACAATTCTTGGGTGGATTGCCGGCGTAAGTTCCGTCAGCGCAAATACCGGGATTGCCAGTCGAGCAAAAAACCCCGGGTAGCGTGGTTCCATTCGGAACCCCTAGACAATCAGAACAGGTGCTGTTGTCTCCGTTGCACACTCCGCACTTATCGAGGATGAAATTATTCACGGGAACGTGAGTACAATTGCCATTCGTGCCTACAAAGCTGAGCTGCATATCATAGGATGTCGCGGTATTCCCGTTGATGAACATCTCAATAGCACCTACCTTCTTCCGATCCGCATGCCCTTGTACCCCGGTCGGCGTAAGAGTGTTGAACGGAATATCAAAACTTGTAGCTGAAACGATGCCTGAATTGACAGTGAACGAGCCGGTGGAGGAGTTGAAATTGCCTGAATAAATGACGAACGAAACAGTGATGGGTTGTCCGAAAGCCGAATCCGAGCTTTCGACTGTAACCCTGAGGCCCGTTGCCCCGTCTGCGGTAATGTCAAGGCCTCCGAGGCCAGATGTTTCAAGAGAGGGCGAAGGATTTCCGTCCCATCTCAGGCTTGTGAGTCCTGTAGTCGATGCATCCTGAGAGTGGTAGTACTGCTTTGAAAAACCGCTTACATCTCCGCTTACGCGATTTTGCCCATTTGAGGCAGCCTGTAGGAATCGAGATCCACCAAGTATGCCTGATCCAGTAATGGTATTTGCGGCAATGCCAGACGCTGGTTTTGATTCTGCAGTTTGGTCGGTGAGGAAAGAGTCGAACGAGATGGCCTCTGCTGCTCTTAGCTGGAGTAGCAGTCCTGCTGCACAAATGCAAACTGCTAGGGGAGTAGTGCGAGTAACTCGGTTCGCCAAGGAATTTAGTATCTGAAGAAAGTTACTGACTAACCGAAGGCACTTCTGATAACCCATGGCCCGCCGCTCCACAAACAAAAACCGTTACACGAGAGTTTAGTGGCGAAAACAACATTTGCGAAAGAGGTAAAGTTTCACGAAAGAGGTGATTTTTGTCGCAGTGTATTTAGTGAGGAGTGCTCGAAAGCTTTGAGAAAATAAATCCACTCTTTCCTGCGAATACTACCGTGTGACTTCGAGAAGCCGTCTCCTTCACAGAATTGTTCG
>JAYVGZ010000043.1:0-2356 GCA_043771805.1 Pseudomonadota bacterium | reverse complement strand
CGATAGCGTTTTCCAAAAGCCGGGTTTTCGCTACGGACTTTTAGAAAACGCTATACCCGAATAAATCGAGCATCCCTTACCATATAAGCATGAAGGCCTAGTATTCCCACCCCAAGAATTTCCATCCTACTATTGCCGCACGCGACAGCGGATTATCCCAGGAGCGCACCCGAGCTCCAAAGATTTTTTAAATATATTCCCATCTGGTGTCGTCGACTCTGACGCAAGGCACCTGATTGATGAGGGCGCCCGAAAACTAGGTCACCAGAGGGATTTGGATATGAATATAGAGATCGTTTCAAGACACAAGAACCTCTCAAATCTCGAAGTCTCGATGCTTCGCGAGCGGATTGTTCAAGGGCTGGCGTACTTCGGAGCTCGGATCTATTCAACCCGTATGACAGTTACGTTCGCACCAAACAGAAACGAAGTTTCAGTTGCTCTCAATGTTCATCACCGAGATACTTCGACCACTGTAGTTCGACGAGTCGGCAAAGTACTACTCGACACTCTCGACCAAGCGATAAGTAGGACCCAGGTATGCGTAACAAGACACTCCGATCGCTCCATCCCGTGGCGGGTTGGTACGCGTTCTTCGGCGGCATTGCGGAATGATCAGCACCCGTTTCCTTACTACCAGTCGAAGCAAGTCACGGGATAGCGAGTCGATTTCGAGCAGTCCGCGGGCTGGTATCATGTACGACTTGCAGTTCGGCCCGCGGTAGCGACCAGCGCTCCGCCCAGGGAGAAAAAATTCCCTTCAATCAACCCTGTAGCCACAATACACAAGCGTGGGTTATACCAGACGCTCCCATCAGTTGAGGAGTTGTATGGCTTACTTTGGGCGTATCACATCGCACGACATTGGAAGTAACGCCGGCATCATAACGCCCAACAACTCTGGTCAGGGTGTAATTTTCCTTGTAGGCGATTTAAAAAACCGCACCAACGTTGAAAAATCGCTCTCCAGTAGAGAGGTCTCCTTTGACATCGTGCAGACAGAGCGGGGCGTAATGGCTGTTAACATCTCGCTTCTCGGAAGCCGATTGTTACGCCCGAGTGACTGGCTAGCTGCCCTTTTGGCGCCAATCCTTGCAACATGCCTTGGAATGTATCTTTGGGAGTTCGAGCGCTGGGCTCCATTGGTAAGCTATTTAGCGTCAGTGAACCTCGTGGCATTCTTGCTCCTTATATGCCAGAGCAACCGTTCTTACTCCCCACGGCTTAGACCCTCTGAGGCAGTTGTTGCTCTGATGGCCCTAGCCGGGGCAGCAATAGCAATATTTCTTGCCTCTTCCCTGGTTGCGAGCAAGTGGCGAACTGACGTTGGTCGCTTTGCTCTTCTGATCATGCTGCTACTCCAGATCTTGTTTATTCGGTCTATCGAACCGAAGTTGATCTCAAGAGAGGCAGCTCAGTATTTGTTCAGAGCAGACCGGTAGCGGTGTGATTGCCCAACCGATCTATCTATTGCGACGCGCGGCCTCCACGCGATCCATCGCTGCGCGCGCGTCTTTTGTGTCAATTTTTCTCAAAGCGTACGCCGCTGAACTCTGCACCCCGACATTGTCGTCATAAAGAAGCTGACTGAGCCGCGCAACAGCTCCCGATGCATTACTACCACACCGCGCGAGCTGCAGAGCGGCATTACTCCGATCCCGGGGGGCTTCACTGTAGAGAGAACGGGTATAGTCAGGGATCTCTGATTTGTCGCAACAGCCAGCAAAAAACAGAAGGAAAACCGCGACAGGGAACCCTTGAAGGGACTTGAAGATTGCCCGTACTAATCCGGCACATACTCCAATTCTTCTGGAGCGCTCAGGCAATCGGGACTTAAACTCACTAATCAGACGCATCAGACGAACGAACCAACTGCTGCAATGCTCGAGCGTTAGCGAGCTGACGGTTTAGTCTCTGCATGGTTTCGTCGATCACTACGAGCGCTTTCTTCGCCTCCTCGGGGGTGGCAATGCTAAATTTTTCGAGCACGACGGCGTCGGGCAGCCCTTTTAGGAACGCGTCGATATACCCTCCAATTTCTGGATCTACCGAGTCTAACTTCTCTGCTTTCGGCTCAGAGATCTGTTCTCGCTCGATATGACTTTCAAGTCGCTCTTTCACTCGTTTGACTTTTCTTGCCATTTAAATCGCCCCGCTGTCGCCAAAAGGAACCGAATATCTACCGCTTATCACGCTCGCTCTCAAGACCTCTCCATTGGATGCGCTCACCGGGGAGCAGGCCGCGAAAAAGTGAGGGTTATTTTTGCAACTATATGATATGTCTCGGATTGGGGCCCATGTGCCCTCGGAGTTATGAAAAATGATAAAACACCACCCTCTTGAGATCGAATTCGTC
>JAYVGZ010000042.1:0-9271 GCA_043771805.1 Pseudomonadota bacterium | reverse complement strand
TTACTGGAAGCGATTCTTTTGGTACCTACCTAAGCTTGGGCCAATCAAGCCTCTTTGCGAGGCAGGCACGAGGTCTCGGCATGGTGCTGCCAATCTTCGGCTGTATCAGCCTTGATGATCCGAGCGAGTGGAGCTTGGCTCAAGGGAAGCTTTCTGGTGCTTGGTACGTTACCGGTAACGTCGATCCGAAGTTTCGTTCCGAGTATATGCAGCGATATGGCAATGAGGATGTGATAACAGGTGCGGCGGTCCATCATGATGTTGCAAAGCTCTTTGGCGACCTTGGTGACTCTCGGGCGACAGGAGATGCTTTGCTTGCGGCGCTGCTAGCAGTTGGGCACCGAAATGGAGCGGTGGGGGAGTTCGACGTGGTGAATGACTCAAATGATCGATTTTTGTCTGTGGCATTGATCGTGAAGGATGTGCCGTAAAGACGAGGATTGTTCCCTTTCAATAGTTCAGGCGCATCGAAGCAGTCGCAAAAAGTCCTGAGGAACAACGGGTTCCTTTCTCGTCATTTTTGGTAAATTTATTCAAGCACATGTACTTGACGGGAGACATTTCATCCTCGCCTGCTTGGCCTATCTTCAGCGTCCGATTTTTCAGGAGGGCCAAGACAACCCGGTTCTTACTCCAAAAACTCAACCTTCCCCGACTCAAGATCATAGACAGCGCCGAGCCGAGAGCAGCTAAAAGCAACGCCAATGAAATTGCAGTCCGACGTTTTACCATTTCATTAGTCACCTTCTCTACTTACCGATTTGTTTGTCACGATACTTACCTGGCCGAACTACCCAAGCATCAACAATAAAGCAGATAACCGAGTATGACGCGAAGTACTTCTCCGCTACTCGCGCTGCTATCTTCTCAGCTACGCTCTCGTCAACAAGGGTTTCAATTCGGATGTTTTCTCCGGGCAACTCGCCGGCATGTCGCCCTTCAGAGCCCTGCCCATGCGATTCAACGGTAGTGTACCCCGAAGCTCCTAGTTCAGAGAGGTGTGCGACCAATTCATCGTGCAAAATACTCTCTGCGATGATTGTGACCAGTTTGACCTTTGCTAGTGCCATGGCTTTCTCCTGAATTAACCGAGTCCGTAGTAGCGGGTTGCTATTTCGAAGTAGAGCGGAATCCCCACCACTATATTAAATGGAAACGTTATGGCCAGTGCCAGTGTGAGGTAATACGAGGGGTTCGCATCGGGAAGAGCTAGCCTTACGGCCGGAGGTGCGGCTATGTAGGAAGCGCTGGAGGCCATTGCTGCTAAGACAACACTCCCGCATACAGTCAAGCCGGACAGGTGCCCGAGCATTATCGCAATACACCCGTGGAGAACCGGAACCCCCACCCCGAAGAGAGCAAGGAAAATGCCAACCTTGCGAAAATCACCAAGACGGGAACCTGCAACAATTCCCATTTCTAGCAGAAAGATACACAACATTCCCCGAAACACTCCCCCTTTCGGATCGTAAAATGGTGCTATCACCTCCCAATTCTTGTGCCCGATAAGGCTGCCAATTATGAGACCGCCGACCAGTAACATCATGGTGCGGCCTGTTACTATCTCGTGAATCAAGCTACCTGTGGATCGTCCCTTCGATCCTGCTCCGTTGAGCACACCGATGGCGAGCGCTATTTGTATACCAGGGATTTCAAGGAGTGCGAGCAGTGTGGGCAGATACCCCTCTACTGGTGGCAACGCCGGATTTTGCGCAATAACTTCAGCGATGAAAGTTTGAGCAGCGATAAACGTTACGGCAGACACGGATCCGTAGTGCGCTGCAATACCTGCGCTGTCAGCGACGGAGAACCGCCCCAATCTTCGAAGGATGATGTAAGCGCTTATCGGGGTCAAACATCCCAGCAGAATCGTGATTGAAGCTGGCGCAATAATGGAAGAAAGTGGGGATTCACTTAACTCCATTCCCCCCTTGAGGCCCAAGGCGAGCAGGAGGTACAGCGAGATCGCCATATACACCTCCTTCGGCACGGAAAGCTCGCTACGCACGAGGCGAGCAAATACCCCCAAGCAGAAGCAGAGGGTTACAGGGCTTAGCAAATTGGTAGTGAGGGCGCTTGAATATGCTGACATAGAATACATGAAATAGAAGACCTGTATTCCGTATCATGGAAAAAGAGTATTTGAAATAGGTGAATTCAAAATTTAAAAACGATTCTTCAAAAATTCCGTCGTGGACATTTCTTAGCAATCACGCGCACGTTTTACTTTGCCTTGCGAAGGACCCTGAGGTGCGGCTGAGAGATATGGCGGTAATGGTGGGCATCACCGAGCGGGCGGTTAACAGGATAATCTCAGAGCTAGAGGAGGCTGGTTACGTCAGTATCAGTAAAGTTGGTCGGCGGAACCGCTATGAAATCGAAGCGGAGAAGCATCTACGTCATCCTCTGGAGGCGCACAGTTCAATCAGAATCCTTCTCGATATCGTTTTGTCTGGCTCCGGCAAGCGCCGGTAGAGATGCGCATATTTCGCTTCATGGTTCCATAAGCATGGTGATACGAGGGGTATTTAATAAGCGAGCATTGGTCGCCCTTCGCATTTTTCTACCGGCGCCTGAACGCTTATCAATTGCTATCGAGCTCCCCCCTCGTTAGGAGTGAGTTCATTATATAGATCACTCACGCCGGGTAGCTCGACGACCAGCTCACCTATTTGGCTCTTCATCTCATCGCTTTGAATGCGCCCATGAAGGGTTACTACTCTATCGCTCGAAGTAATCAGTAAGTCTGTTGGGGTCTCCCAACCATGATCTTCGATAGTCTTGCGGACAAGAGCTATTAACTCTGAATCACTCTCGAGTGTTTCCCTGTCAACTGCGCCATCAATCGGAAGACGGTGATTCTGACTCCACTCCGATTCACCCAGTATTGGCGCAGTAGGGTCTTCAACGACACCAAGATTTTCATCTCCTCGACCCGTAGCGTCCAAGTCAGAGTCAATCCCGTACTCTGTAGCACCGATAGCTCCGCCGGCTCTTCCGCTTGAATCGGGTTGGTAACTAAATTCATCCTGAGGCGCCTCGAGCTCCAAGCCTAAGTTCTTTAGTGCGTTGAAAACCCTTGAATCACTCCCTTTTCCCCTACTCATGTTACATTCTCCAATAGACATTTTCCGCGATTTGCTGATATCACTGTCACTTCGTCGAGTGCTTGCCCAGTGCGTTTAGAGTGGGACTGGTTGTCCAAGCGCATCAATCGTCGTTTATGAGGTACCCCACCTTTTATTCACGCATTAGCCCTCCAATAATATGTTGTTTATTACCTGCGTCACACCAGGCGCATCCCACGCTGCGCGGGCTACCTCTGCTCTCTCTTCCCAACAATTGACCTTTCCAGTGAGCGTCACTTTTCCATCACATGAGGACACTTCAACGTGCTCCGCTGTTTTCTCTGCTTTGGCCTTTAGAGCCTTAGCTATCGCCTCCTTTACTTTCCTGAGTAACTGTATCGGCTTGGGGTCGAATGACTCGCTATTGGGGAGTACCCTCAAAAAGGTTCTGCCATCGATATTTACCCCTCGTGATTGCCAAAACTGAGATCCTTCCACGTGCGGCTCTCTGTAGTGTGAAAAAATAGTGTACGTTTCGCGGGAACTGCTGGCCGTATCAGCTTTCGAATCTCCAATGAATTTGTGGTTGTTTGAATTTAGAGGCGCTACCGATGACGGTTCTCTCGCTAGGTTCCCTTTTATCTGCATTTCTGAGTTCATTTGCGTCTTCCTCCATTTATTTGCATGGGAGGCTCGGTATGAGCCCTATCTTCGGCATTCAGTTATAGGTTAATCAGGCCCACATTTGTTATGACCGCCATCACCCAGGCTTTTTTATTTGCGTCGTTGTAGCTGCGCTCACCGACTTTTAGTTCGACAGGCTTTTCCTTACGTTCGGTCGACCCGTACCCGGGATTACGGCTTGGGCGGTTTAACGCCAGATCGCTCTCTACTGCTACTGACTAGATCTCATTCAAGGAACGAGTGCCGTAGTCGGTATTTTCTTTCCCGGCACCGGGGCTGTATAGTCATGATTCGGCTATCGCTGGCTACCTCCCGATTTCAACTTTACCGTAATCTTTGTTTGGTCCGATGGACGCTTCTGAACCGTCTCAAAATTTGACTCCTCTCTATCGCCTCTCTTGGGTAATGGTTGCATACACGCTTGTCGTAATCCTTTGGGGTGCTTGGGTACGTATCTCTGGTTCTGGCGATGGTTGCGGGGATCATTGGCCGCTCTGTAACGGCGCGGCGATTCCAATCGGCTCATCAGTTAAGACCTGGATAGAGGTGTCACATCGGTACTCAACAGCGCTCTTCGGTTTACTGATGTTGTTACAGGTAGCCTCAATTTTTCGAACAACGACTTCGAAGCATCCGGCGCGATTTTGGATCCTTTTCGCCCTTCTTTTCACACTCACCGAGGCCCTTATTGGACGGTCGCTCGTCAAAGAGGGGCTGGTGACTGACAGCGAGTCTCTTAAGCGCTTAGTCGTGATGCCTCTTCATCTGGTCAACACATCAATCTTGATCTTTTCGCAAGTTATGGCAGCGGAATGCATTCGGTTCGGTGCCCGTTCGCGTTTGTCGCTGAGCTCTGCCACGAAAAGGATTGTAGCTTTAGTCGGAATCGCACTTATTCTGCTCCTCACGACTGGCGCGATTGCAGCGCTAGGGGCGCACCTTCTTCCAGCAGAGTCGGTGTTGAGCGGTTTGCAGCAGGATTTTTTTAAAGATTCGCACCTCGCAGTTCGGTTGCGAATTCTTCATCCCATGGCTGGATTGCTGGTTCCTACCCTTTTGTCACTCTATATATTTTCTGTGGGAGAGCGGCCCACCAATCGAGAGATAACGATTCTCGTGCGACAGCTCTCATTCGTTGTCGCCGCTGCTATAGTAATTGGTATTGTGACGTTGATGAGCCTTAGTCCGGTATGGCTGAAATTACTCCATCTGACGGTCGCAAATGTTATCGTGATTGTTTTATCGCGGCTTTTCTTTTTTTGTACTCGGCCTCCGACGCGCGAGTAGGAATTGGCCCCTTTGTCCTAGCGTGCCACAAGTAATCGGCGGCCGAGATACTACGGGATAGTTATGTCCAAGATAACTCCATCGGTGCGACGGTCTTCCGAAGTTTCAGGTGCAACTAAGACCAGGAATGCGGGGGCTCGAGCCGCAACGCTCCATCTGCTTTTTACCAAAGCATGCGCAAGAGGCATATGGGGCTCTACGACAGCTTTCGTGAATCCGAAACCAGAGAAAAACTGCGTGAAGTCGCCAGTGAGCTGCACTTTAATTGTCTGTTGCAGTAGTTTGATCGGATACGGGTCTTGCCTACTATCGATAAAGACCTTCGTGTTTGGAGAGAACCAGATCAAGTAGCCGCCTGTGTCATAACTATTAAACAGGGGTCCTGATGAAGCTTCGAGAACTGCTAATGCCTCGGTTGAGACAGGATGCCAACTAGCAGATGTTGCGCTCTCAGAAATTGATAACACCGCAAGGATCGCCGCTGTGACCGCGCTGCAAACGAGCATGATTAAATATTTCATCGACCGTACGGCCTCTCTCAAGTCACTCGAGCAAAGGAGATGCGTTGCCGTGACCCCCGCTATTGGCATCCAAAGGTAAACATTTCTCACGTGTCGCGCCGCCAGAGGAAATACTGCGACTGATGCAATTACAAGCATCGCTACTTCCCAGCACTGCAAGCTCCTCCACCGCACCATAGCCAGAATGCAAAGCCCGGCCGCAAAAATCCAAAAAAGCATTCCCAGTAGTGATTCAAAACTCGGTGGCGCCCACTCTATTAGCGGAAGAGCTCGCGCCATGGCAGTTGAAGTAAACGGATGGGTATAGATACCAATACCGAGGGGATTTATTGCCACCGATGCTCCAGCCAGTCCAACTGCCACTAGAAGGACCGGCAAGAGACTCCGCTGAGTGCAAAGGGCTGCGGCCAATGCCGCCATCAACAGGACTCCACCAAAGCATACCCCGCCGTGGAATTGGACCCAGGCCAGCAGAATGAACGGGAGCCAGCTAAATCGTCTTTGCAAAAGCGCATAAATTGTCAGCGCTGTGAAGGTGAGCGTAAAGGCATGCGGTCGAATCGCTGATGCAGTCGCCAACCAGGGAAGAAGCGCTAGAAGGATGAGTGCTCGCACCTCGCATCGTCCTCGCATGGCGAGAAAAAAGAAGGCCGCGGCAATGCCAAAGAGACTACCGATGAGAAGGTGGAGTGCAGCTGGGCCGGATGCGGCAAAGAGAGAGTAGAAGAGCAGCTGCGAGAGCCACTCGTGGTTAGGCCAGGGTGCATGGGCTCCTAGCACCCAACTGTAGGGGTCAATGAGCGGTATTGATCGTGTATCTAAGATTAGCTTTCCAGTTCTTAAGTGCCACCAGGTATCATTCTGAACATTCGCACGCACTCCGACCAGAAACCATGCGAGCACTGGAAGTCCGAGGAAAAGATTCCGCTGCGACAGCAGGTCAGGAACTGCAAGTAATGTGGAGTGACGTTGTTGCGACATAGCCGACTACCCCTTGAATCGGTACAGCTACTGTGGCTCTAGCTCGCTCTTCAATTTATCAAGTTCTGCCTGCTCTTCCCTAATCAGCTCTTCAACGCTCTTGCCATTAGGGCCTAGAGCAGTTGATGGCGTAGTGTGTGTGGGAGGTTGTTGCGTGGTTGTGAGCCCTACATCTTCGACCGCCCTGGTGTCAGCGCTCATCTGTGGATCAACGGAGAGCGGAGGTGGGAGTTGTGGAGAGCTACCGATGGCCTCTATACCAAGGTCGCTATCTAGTCCGTCCGGTTCACTCATGGGATCTTTCGGAATAGGTTGCTGATGACTCTTCCTGTCGTTCCCCTTTCGTAACTTCACTCGCTCCTGCTTGGGCATGGATACGAGCGTCTTCGCCATTTCTAGAGGAATGAGCACCAGTTCCCCTGCCTGTAGTCCATTCTTCGCCACGTTTGAATTGAGAGTCTCGATAACTTTTCCATTCTTATCGGTGCCTGTGTACCACTTGGAGATCTTCGGAATCGACTCTGCTCCGAAGTAGACGAGGTGGACGAGGTAGCGCTGCTCCTCTTTTACTTTGGGAATTTGGGGTGCGGGGGCGCGAGGGCAACCGACGAGTGCACTGGTTACGAGTAGTAAGATCGGGTGACTTAATCTCTTTAATTTCATCGTCGTAAAAAACTTAAACTTTGGCTCGCTTGAACAACAGTTGTGTGAGCACTGCTCGAATCGGATCGAGGTGTTACACTTCAACTATACGTGAGGTATCGTCACAGCTTAACGAAACACTTGAGCTGTGATCAGTTACGTGGGGGTTTCAAGTTTTCGAATGGATGTAATTTGTTCGGTGAAGGTGGGCTTCCATGATGCGGAGAGCTCAAATGAAACATCGTCTCCGATGGACAGGCCTTCAACGGAAACTCCCGGAGCCAGATAAAAAGGCATGGTCATGCCGTGCATTCCTACGACTTTACCGGAGATATCACGGTAGTCGGGCATCTGCTCATGCTTGATTAATACTTCGTTTGCGGCACGCCCGTTACCTGGAAGTGCTTTGATAATGCCCTTCACGTGATAAACCGCCGACTCTTGAGCACTCGCAACAGATGGGAACACCGTTAGCGGAACGATGGTTAGCGGAGAAATATTTAGCGCGACTAATACTGTAAAGACGAGCAAGGCACACCTGTGAGTCATTGAGCCAACATAATCCTTGAAGGTGTGGACCACAAGCGGGCACAAAATCTCTCTTTCGCAATACAGCTTCGGTTCGTAAACTTCGACACGGTTTGTCCACTGTTTTTGTTGTTCATGTTTCTGGAGGTTTGCGATGCGGTTTTCTCCTTATTTTGTTCGTGCGGTCATTGTCTCGCTTGTCGCATTCGCGACAAGCTTTTCAGCTTCGGCTATCTCCATCGATAATCTAGCACTCGATAGAACCAAACCCGTTGGGTCACAGGTTCCTCTTGCGAGTGCAAGGCAGGTCGTGAGCAGTGCGGGCCCTGTTAGTACTACAAGCTCAACGGTCGCAAACGCGGAGCAGGTGATAGGTGGCAGCCGCTTCGTGCAGACCCAGGTAAACGGCGGTTTCAACGTTACAAACGAAATCGATGGCGGATTCTTGAGCCACTCACAGAGTGCCAATGCTCGCGGCAGCTCATTTATCGTCTGGGATGGCAATGCCGCACCGTTTATCCAACCCACCGGGTTAGGTGGCGTTGATATCACTCAGGACGATGCCACCGGATTTAAGGTGGTTGTTGAGGCGTACGATTTCGCTACAAGCCAGCCGCTCAAGATAACCTTTACGGTTTATGATGCAGCAGATCCGACAGGAACCAAGAATGTCTCAGTTGGGACGATCGTTCTCAATGCCGCCATAGCCTCGAGCGAGAGTAGAACTCTTCCTTTCGCCAGCCTCAAAAAGCTTGATACTGCTCTAGCACCGGCAAATCTAAAGAATGTCGGCGCAATCACGATGTTGATCGACGGCTCGCAGTCAGTATCGCACGATATTGTTCTCTCATTCATCGGAACAAACGGTCGGTGTGATCACGTTCCTGTTAACCGACTGGTTCTCGATCAATGCGGCGTTTGTAATGGAAACAACTTATCGTGCGCTGACTGTACGGGCACGCCGAACGGTACTCAGGTCGCTGGAGCTTTCTGCTCTACCGGCAAACTCGGTATCTGCGGCGATGGCGTTCTGCAGGGTAAGTTCCCTAGCTGCTCATGCACTGACTCGAGCAAGCCGGCTCTCGAGACCTGTGATGGAGCCGACAACAATTGTGATGGCCAGATAGATGACGGCGCGCCAAAGACAGGCCCGCTTCTGGATGCATGTGGTGTTTGTAGCGGAGATGGGAAGAGTTGTGTTGATTGCAAAGGGGTTCCAAACGGTACCGCAAAGCTCGACGCGTGTAAGGTATGTGGCGGAGACGGCTCTTCGTGCCTCGAATGTAAATCACTCGAAATTAGTGAGCTCCAACGTGTTCTTGATAGTGGCGCGAAAGACCAAGAAGCTATAGTCATTCGTGCTGTGGCAGCGTTGCGATCACTACCGCAAGGTAAAACTCAAGCTCGATTTATCTCACAAACACTTCAGCGCGCTCATAAACTACAGATTCGGAACTGGGTGCTGGCTTACTCGCTACCACAGCTTTCGACCACGTGTTCGAATGCCAGCACGTTGTGCGTGACTTCAAGTAATACCGATATTCTCGGAGAATACAGGAC
>JAYVGZ010000041.1:0-4349 GCA_043771805.1 Pseudomonadota bacterium | reverse complement strand
TCTGGGAAGTTCTCGTTTAGTCTTCCTCGAGATTCGGCATATCACATTCAGCTGGTATCGCCTTCATATGATCTTTATCCCTCCGAGATGGTTGGGGTGATGATGGGGGATGTAAAGAGACTCGCGGTGGGAAGAATGGGCTAAGGCAAATGCTCCCTGGTCAGGAGTATTTTCTCATCAATCCTGGACACCGAGCGTCAATCCGACATATTACCAAAGCATTGTCAGACGGCACTGTGAGCCGACCCCCCTAGTGCCGTATGCCAAAGCCCCGTGACATCGCAGATGAGTTTCTCCGCAAAGTATGTTTCGTCACCGGAAACATGCACAAAGTGCGAGAGGTTGCGGCAGTGTTGGGTGAGGTGCGCCACGTTGATATCGATCTCCCTGAAATCCAAGAGCTAGATCCGAGAAAAGTTGTTCTTGCAAAGGCGAAAGCTGCTGTAGAGCGTGGCTTTTCTCCGGTTTTGATTGAAGATACATCGATGTCGCTCACCGCTATGAACGGGTTGCCAGGGCCATTAATAAAGTGGTTTCTCAAGGCGCTGGGCCCCGAGGGCGTGTATCAACTGGCCGCAGCTCGACAAGATGACCGTGTAGAAGTGCGCACGATTTTTGGTTTGGCGTTAGGTCCCCAAACTATTTTATATGGCGACGGGAGCATTGCAGGGGTTGTGGTTCCGCCTCGTGGTGGTGGTTTTGGATGGGATTCCATATTCCAACCTGCGGGGAGCACGAAAACGTTCGGTGAAATGACGGACGAGGAGAAACAGCAGATCAGTATGCGGACAATCGCGCTCCATGATCTCCGAAGTCAACTTGAACGTTTCCATCAGGTATTGAGCCGGTAAGGCACTCTTTTTCGAGAACACCATGGGTCGATCCCGAAAAAAGAAAAAGATACCGTCGGAAGTCGACAAAGGCGTCTCGCGAAACATCCAGAAGGTGGCGGATCGGCTGTTTGGTGATACGGCTGAGCGCGAGGCGTTTCTTAAAGCGCTAACGCAGGGAGCATCACAACGGGCGATTGCTTGGCTTATTGAGGGATCTCCGCGTTTAGGGAATGAATTCGGCTCCCTTCCAAAAGCAGAGTGGGCACCGAGCTTCGTTGATGTCACTGACCCAGAAAAACGACCAGGGGCTTCCGATGCACATGAGCGCGGAGACTTCTACTGCCTCGATTTATCATCTGTATTTGCCTGCGCCCCGCTGCAACTTCTTCCGTTGAACCCAGATTTATTGGTCGACATGTGCGCAGCCCCCGGGGGAAAGGGAATTGTGGGATGGCGAATGTTGAAGCCTCGCGTCATCTTGGGCAATGAGGTCATACGGAAGAGAACTGCGCAACTCATTTCTAATTATAAACGGTGCTCGATACAACCGGCTGCAGTTGGATCAAGCGATCCAAAGTTTCTCGCCGAGACGATTCCCGATACTGCTGATGTGGTAATTGTCGATGCGCCGTGCTCTGGACAGTCTCTCGTTGCAAAAGACCTAGCGGCACCTGGGGCATTTCACCCGGCAACAATATCGGCGAACGCGCAGCGGCAGCGCCGTATTTTAGCAAACTCGAGTGTTGTCGTGGCAGCCGGTGGATACCTGCTTTACTCGACCTGTACGTTTTCTCCTGAGGAGAATGAAGAGACACTTGAATGGTTTCTTCGCCGGTTTTCATCGTTTCAGGCGGTGGAAGTACCTTGTCTCCAGGGCCACCGATCGAAACTTTCTGAGAGATCGTGCTATCGACTTCTGCCGCATGAAGGGTTTGGTGCTGGTGCTTTCTGCGCTTTACTGAAACGAGAGGGAGAGAAGGTTGAATCGGGTATATTTTCGCTTGAGAGGCTGGCTGAATCGATTTATTGCCTTTGGCGATCGGATAATGTTCTCCCGATTCATCGAGCAATTTCGGATACTAACTCTCTGCATCGTAAGAGCCGGTATCGTCGTGGTTGAGTTGTTACAAACTAAGTTTCGCCGGCGTGGCGTCTTTATTGTAGCGAGGGAATCGCTGCCATCGAATCTAAGTCGCTACGCATAATCCCGATGATTCGCGGTGAGGTTGCATTAGGGGGCAAAAGATAAGGTCGCAACAAATCTGTCGACGGAGCCTTCATAGTTCCCCTCCCGACCACCAGAAGATGAACTCTCGCCCCAACACTGTTCACTGAGATATTCCCGCGAGCCGACACAATGGTAACCCGAATCGGCTGAAGGCCCGGGTTTGCAATCTTGTTTATGGACACATCGCCCCCCGAAACAATGAGGAGATCTCTCTGTGTTTCAAGAACCTGATCGACCGCAAATCTCCCGGGTGTCGCAACTACTGCAAGTGTTGGGAGAGTTGGTTTTGTGAGAGAAAGAAAACGGCCCTCTAAATTCTCTCCGACAGTGAGGCCGTTAACCGATAGCGTCGTGAAAACGCAGCTACGACTGGCGTACGGAATCGCCTGATATCGTAACGGAGCCGAGATACTTTGCGCAGGACATTTTATTGCGTCCCGAAGCACTAAATCAAAATCGAATTGAAAGGTTGGTAACTCAGTCTCAGGAAGCGTTCGATACGACGATGACAGCTCTCGACACCTAAGCCATTTTCGCTGCTCATTGGAATATTTTCCGAAAGCTTCGTTGCAGCGAGTTTCGCTCAAACTCTCTTCGCTAATGTTCTGTAAAAGATCTTGCTTGAGGTTATGAATTAATCGCAGATCGCTCCGTATTTGAACAACCGTACTCGTCTTGATCTGCGCTAGTCTTAGTACGAAAAGACCAAGGAAGATGGCTATCAGGGTAGAGGGAAGAGCGATGCCGGAGTTCTGCTGAACGTGACTGAAGGCATTACGATAATATCTCATTCCAGTTACCTCCTCGCGGCACGCCAATGACTCGGTGCCATCGGAGGGGGTGGCGGGAGCGATTATTAATGGAGGCGGCAAAGCTCAGATTTTCTTGACCCACCCCTATCGGTGTAATTCTCAGGTCGCTGACACTGCGAATTATCGGCTGATTCTCGAGGATGAGGGGCCCAACATGGCTAAGGATTCGAAGCTGAGAGCTTCTATCCACGAACAGCGTCCGCTCTGATCGTACCGGAATGAGGAGTTGCGCCGATTGGAGAGGGGATCTGCCTTGACAGAAAACACTGTGAACTGTGGTCGCAGAGAGTCTAATACACGACCCCGTAAGCCCCTGAGCTGGCCCCGTGATTTGCAACACGCCTTCAATCCCTACCAGAACATAGCTCTTAAAGCTCTCTGATTCTCTTCGTTGCCGTTCCCTGTAGCACGCATCAACTAACATTCTGTTACCCTGCAATTTGTACCGCCGAACGAGTAGGGTCCGATCGGAGGCAATTTCGAGGCTCGAAAAGAGATCTGATTCTGACCTTGGCTGTGAGGTAGTTCGGAGCTTCATAATCGGGTGAGGTGTACCGTCAGCTAATCGCATCACCCCCGATTGGTGGACCCTCCACCCAATTCCGAGTCTATGAGTTTCAATTGCATCGAATCCGCTACTTAACTGCACGAAGGTTCGCGCGGCTGCGATCTCGCGTTGAGCGAACTGTTCGATTCGGAAACTGGTCGCTGTGCTGACTCGAACGGTGGAGAGGGCAAGCGCCATGATTATCGAGGTTATGACTGCGGCGACCAGGATCTCTGCCAATGCAAACCCCTGCTCGTCGCAGTGGTGGTTAGGGAAGTATGATAGCCGAGTCACTGGTATCTCCCTTACGACAACGACATGTTACTTTTTGTGCCAAGATAGTTTTTACTGGGCATTCAAACTGGCTGCAGCTGATGCGGCTATGTAAGGCCGTATCGCTCAGAGTCTTGCTTGTGAAAGATAATGACCGTAATGTTGCAGTGGTAACCACTGACAGGATGAGTATTGAAAGCAGGGCCTCAAGAAGAGCAAAGCCGCGCCCCTTGTGGGGAGTTTCAAGTCGATCGAAAACTAACATGTACTCCGTATCCTCCCGCGTAGAGAAATAATGAGCGAACAAGAGGCGCGGGCATTGTGTAGTTCAATGGTGGCCGGCGAGAGGGCCCCTGATGGGTATATAACTAATAGCTTCTCTTCGAGCGCACGGCCGAGCATTGAGCGAATCTGTCTTGATCTGTACACCAGGCGGTGGCCTAGTGTCGTAACCTCAATCGTCGGCGGACGTATCCGAACTTCGTATTCCCTGCCGGTGATCGAGGCCAGGTTTATGAACCGCTCGACGGTCAGGCGGATTAGCGTAAGATCTTGAAGAACGTGATGTTTCGCGCTCAGACTCACTGCAGATGGAACGGAAATTGCGACCAAAACGAGAGTAATCGCCATGGTTACAAGAAGCTCTGGTAGGGAAT
>JAYVGZ010000040.1:0-2209 GCA_043771805.1 Pseudomonadota bacterium | reverse complement strand
CGCTTCTGCAGAGAGCCGTATTCGAGACGTGGATGTTGCCTCTGAGGCAGCGGAGCTCACTCGACTCGGAATTCTGCAACAGGCTGGCGCTGCGATCTTAGCTCAGGCTAATCAACAGCCAGGGCTCGCGCTTTCGCTGCTCAGGTAGGGCAGAGCCAGAGACTAACGAAGACCTTTAGGATGAATTGTGCCGGCGCCCACCCTTCTCGCAGGGGGTGGGCGCTTTTTTTCTTCTGTCGGCCTCATGGCTCGTTATGCTAACCATGACCGTTCGTTTTGAGGCTTCCGTACGATCTCAACTCGATCCATCGTATTGCTGTGAGTGTATACTAACTCTCTGAAACCTTTGTTGTTTTTGTTGTGAGGCTGAAGCACTCGCTACTGCATCTAAACATCTGCCAGAGGAAACAGAAGAGTTCGGATTAATCCATGGAGGGAGAGTAGGCACCAACCGATTAGCAAGGTCACCGAGTGCGTAGGCTCTGTCCAAGTGATACCCTGGGAAGGGTTTGTATGTCCAAGAAAAGACCAGTGTTTGGAGAAGCTAGTTTATTCGCAGGGCGCGTGTGCGCAGTTTTTTCTTCCGCTATGATTTTGTCTGCTGGCATTTCTCTCGTGTTGTCGACGGCGACGGCCTATGCCGAGAAGGCAAAGATTTATGTCATTCGCGAGGCTGACGGAGTTATTCGGTTCACCTCGAAGGAGCCACCCAAAGGGGTAAAGGCCACAATCTTCACCTCTTCTGGCGGCGGTTTCTCGAGTTATCGCATCCGAGGGATGTCATCGAGCCAGATTTATCCCGACCGGTTCAATGCCATAATTTCGGTGGCTTCACGCGAGCACCAGGTAGAGGCAGGGCTGATAAAGGCGGTTATACACGTCGAGTCAGCGTTCAACCCGTCCGCCAGATCCTCCAAGGGAGCGCAGGGTCTTATGCAGCTTATGCCTGGGACCGCCCGAGAGCTTGGGGTGCACAACGCTTGGAGCCCCGCGTCTAACATTTCAGGCGGAACGAAGCACCTTGCGCGACTGATTCGACGTTACGAAGGAAATGTTCATTATGCGCTTGCCGCCTATAATGCCGGAGAGCAGGCAGTTTCACGTTACAACGGCGTTCCGCCCTTTTCTGAGACGCAAGATTACGTAAGGCGTGTTCTGCAATTGAAAAAACGGTATAGTGCTGTCTCTCATGGTTAATTGGTACAAGCGCATCCCGAATTGGCTAACTGTTCTTCGGTTAGCCTTAATCCCTGTGTTCGTTTTGATGCTGAACGATGAAAGTCGCTCAGGTCTCAACGCGGCTGCCGTCATCTTCATATTTGCCGCCATCACCGATTATGCTGACGGTATCATAGCGCGCCGATATTCGGCGGTCTCTGATTTCGGTAAGCTCCTTGACCCGCTTGCCGACAAGATCCTCGTCATGGCAGCCCTTGTGATGCTCGTATCGCTCCATGATGAGCGCGGCCTTTCTTTTGTTCCAGCTTGGATGGTTGTTGTCATTTTGGCCCGCGAGTTTTGGATTACCGGGCTCCGCGCGCTGGCCGCTAGTGGCGGTACTATAGTGGCCGCGAAGTCAGGCGGAAAAGTCAAAAGCTTCCTGCAGATGGTTGGAATAGTCGCGTTACTTCTCAATGATTATGCCATGACAATCAGGGGCGTGCGGTTGCCTTTTCAGTATATTGGATTAAATATTCTACTGGTTTCTATCGTTTTTTCTTATCTCTCAGCGATCGATTACTCGCTGGCAATTTTAGCTCCGGGGCAAAAAAGTCTCTCTGACCTCGCGCGTGGTTTTAGCGGTGGAAGGCACACTGACGGGGAGCCAGGCGTAGTTCCATCAGAATCTTTCCCGGAGGTTTCTCCGCCAGCACAGGGTTCACCGGTAGAAGAGGCTGAAAAAACCCACGTCCCGCCGGACAGTACGAGTTAGTTCGTGTTTTTCTCCACTCATTTCTCCTCAAAACGTACAGGAGAGATCTTTTCTGTGTTCCGTTTGCACCTTCATTTAAGTGTGTTAAAGCTCTGGAATTAGGATGGAACTACCGCTACTGTAGCGGGGCTCGCCCTTCGTCGGTGCATGCAATGAGCTTGTCACCCTGTAGTGATATGCAAAAGTCCGTGCCAGTGAAACTGGCAAGGCTTTTGCCGTAAATCACTATAGGTTATTGTTTTGATTCGCATCCGCGAATCGATAGCGTTTTCCAAA
>JAYVGZ010000039.1:0-7885 GCA_043771805.1 Pseudomonadota bacterium | reverse complement strand
GCGAAGGATCCCGATTTTCTTTTGCTCTCAGAGCACCGGCGAGTCGCAGCACTTTCGGCTCGAAGTTGGTTCGCAGTTTTAAGCCTTCTCATGTTGATGTTTCTTCCTCCCCTCACCGGAATTCCGGTGCATGAAGTTGCGTTTCTTTCGGCGTGTGTTGTCGTTTTTTCTCGCGCGATTTCAATGGAACAGGTGTACCGCGAGATCGATTGGCGCATCGTATTTCTTCTTGCGCTGATGATGCCCCTCGGGGTCGCAGTCGAGCATGCCGCCGCTGCGGATGTAGTTGCAGGGTTAGTGCAAGTTGTCGCTGGCGCCCTGCCCAGAGTAGTGCTCCTCGCACTGTTTATGATCTTAGGCAGCATTGTGAGCCAGCTGATTGATAGTGCGCTTGCTGTGATTTTCCTCGGGCCGATCGCTATAGCCCTTGCGCAGCATTCGGGGGGCAGCCCGCGCGAGTTAGTGATGGCTGTCACACTTGGGGCATCGATAGCATTTGTATTACCTACGAGCTGTCGGGCAAACTTGCTGGTTACCGGGGCCGGAGGCTACCGTACGGCCGATTTCATTAAAGTGGGTTTGCCATTTTCCTTGTTAGTGGGGGGCGCCATGTTGGCTGGCCTGACGGCTTTCGGTTGGTAGTCCTCCACCGTCTTGACCTCTTGAAGGGACCCTGTCTACATTCGCAGCTCACGCGTGCTCGTAGCTCAGTTGGATAGAGCGCAAGCCTCCGAAGCTTGAGGTCGTAGGTTCGATTCCTATCGGGCACAGTTTTGATATACGCAGGGCGGGGTTAAAAGCCACCAGAGGTAAGCGGACCTCGGAACGTGTCGTACGACACAACATCTACGTGAGTCTGCAGTGCTCGAACAACCTCATCTGAGAGCAGTCCGTCACTCAACTTTAGAAGATCTTTCATCGCAGTAAGGCACACATTCGCGCTCTCTAGAGTTGGCCACCGCTCACTACCCACACGTATTTCAATTGTTAATTTTCGCCACTCAGATCGAGACCATGGCTTGAGCCGCAGCAGATTGCGTCTCTCGCTACGGGAGGCAGGGCCTACCAAAGTCACGCGGTAAAGGTCTGACTGCTGGATACCTTCTGAAGCGCTCATGCTGCCACCGTTAGAGGTGCGTCCACCTTCAAATGTTCGACCGTCATCGTTGTGTGACCTATGTGGACCGTCCCGACATGGCGCGCTGCAAATGTCTCTGTAGACTGGCGTGGATCGAACTGTTCTCCGAGGGAACTACTGAGCGGCGAGGTTATCGTCGCATTCGCGAGGTCATTAGAAGTATCAGCCTCAGGCGCCTTGCTGCCACTCGCTGCGGGTAACTCTTGGCTGCGCGGGGTACCTCCTTTTCTATCCATCTCCATAGAAATCACCAACGGCGCGAATAGGTAGTCTTGTTGGATGCTTACGTCGCGAAACCCTTCAGTTCCGCCAATAGCAACCTGACCAAAGAGTTATGTATAGCGTTTTCCAAAAGTCCGTAGCGAAATCCCAGCTTTTGGGAAACGCTATCGATTCGCGGATGCGAATCAAAACAACAACCTATAGTGATTTACAGCAAAAGCCTTGCCAGTTTCACTGGCACGGACTTTTGCAAATCACTATAGTATGTTCGACCGACTGTATCCCCCACTGGAGTACAGAGTTTTGATGACCTAAACAGGCGGCTAGTAGCACAACAAATGCGACAAACGATTTTGAGGGATTAGTCGTAGCGCTTCGACGGGTCAGGGATGGAATAGCTCTTAATTTCTCCCCCTTTAAGTCGCACCTCAACTGTTAGGTTTGCGGGATACTGCCCTCCGGGTTGGTTGTAGCGGAAGTGTTCACGCTCTCCGTTTCCGACTCCACCTGAGCGGCCGCTCTCTATCTCTTTCCCTGAGGCGTCCTTCAGAACGACCCCTGAAACTTTACCTGTCAGAGCTGCTGGTAACAGTACAACCAACTTACCTTGGGTATCAGATAGAGGCTTAAACAAGAATCCATCGGCACCATCGACCGGACTCGATACAGTAGCGGCGCCACCGGCGCCTCCGCCCGTAGCGGCGGCTGCGAAGGTCGCAGCCGTGTCAAGGTTGCTACCAGTGCTGCCTTCCCCCAGATTTCTTAAGGTGAGGGTGGTATCTGAGGCAGTAAAGGCCTGCATCTTCGTTTCGAGCGACTTCATTACATCGATTATCTTGGCAGAGGCTTGGGTACCGTTCTCCCCAATCCCATCAGAGAGTGAATTTAGATCGGAGTCGAGCTGTGCCCCGGCAAAAGCCTTGGAGTAGAGTTTAGTTGCCGCCTCTTTGGAGACCACTTTTCCCCTTACAAGGTCTCGCAAGGCAAACTTCGCAGCCTTTTCATCCGAGGCATAACCCGTCTTACGCTCGAGAATCCGAGCGTGTTTTTCCATTCTTGCCTCAAATTTTTCCAGTGAGGTTACTTCCTTTCGATCGGCGACCCCTTGGTGAACAAGCGAGGCGAAGAGAGATTCCTCGTTGGTTGTATCCGAGCCAGACTTGCCCAGTGATTTGGCAAGAAATGCCGAGAAGTCTGATGTTGCTGTGGTTCCAGGCGTCTCCGTGGTTCCGGTTGAGTCAGTGGTCGTACTCTTCTCGGTTGATCGTGTAACTCTCTGCTTTGAATCACCTTCGATGCGCATACTGTATCTCTCCTTGATGCAGCCTGCTGAACCCCACGTGTTGTCGTGATACTCGGTGGTACTCGGGGATACTCGGTGGTATTCCGCCGCAGCAGAGCTTTCAGAGAGTACTTTGCAAACCTTGTTCCACTTCTTGCTTCTGTTAAATATTTCCTTCTCTTTGAGGATAAAAAGGAAGTCAGTTCAAGGAGGCTATATGCCTTGACCGGAGGAAAATATTGTCGTCCCTTGAAACATCAACTACTGTGGCAACTCTTTAGAACCACAGTTTTTATCAGAGACGAGCAACCATGGCAAAAAACAATGAAATCATCACAATGAAAGGTAGCCCCCTTAAAGTGGAGGGTCGATGCATTGAAGAGGGAGCGGAGGCTCCAGCCTTTACGCTAACTGCGAACGATATGTCGGACGCCTCGCTTTCAAATTTTGCGGGAAAAGTGGTTGTGCTTGTAAGCATTCCAAGCCTTGACACCCCAGTCTGTGCGATCGAAACGAAGCGTTTTAACCAAGAGGCTGCGAGCCTTTCGAAGGACGTTGCTATCGTAGTTGTTAGCCGCGATCTCCCTTTCGCTCAGAAGCGTTGGTGCGGTGCTGAAGGCGTTTCTAGTGTAACAACGCTAAGCGACTACAAGTACCGTACCTTCGGAAAGAGTTACGGAACCGAGCTACCCGATCTAGCGATCCTGGCTCGAGCCGTTTTCGTTGTCGATAAAACCGGTAAAATCGCGTACGTCGATTACGTCACTGAGATTGCCGACGAGCCCGATTACGGTGCAGCTCTCGAGGCAGTTAAGAAAAGCCTCTAAAAGATCTGCGCCCGCCCCCTCCCCTCGGGGGGCGCACCCAGCCCACTGTAGTAACGAGTTTTCCATGGTTACGTCTCGATCGTTCCGGTTTGCTGTCGTGTTGTTGTGCCTGAATGGTATCGGTTGCAGTAAGCCGGCAGAGGTGAGGGTAGCGAAGGTATCTCGACAACGAGTCGAAGCTACAGTGTCGGGAGTGAGCTCTGGTACTGTTCGCTCTGAACAGATTTCGGAGCTCGCTTTCGGCCTTGTAGGGCGAGTGAAGGCGTTAAACGTGAAGCTTGGCGACCTGGTAAAGAGCGGTGCAATCCTGGCGGAGATCGAAAACAACGACCTTCGTTCCCGTTTAGACGCCGCCCGTGAGGAGCTCGAGCGACGGCGCAGACTGATGTCAGACAACGCGATGTCACGCAGTAGCTTTATTGAGGCGCAGAGCGAGTTTGATGCAGCAAACACCACCTTAGAGAAAAGCATCATTCGAGCTCCGTGCGATGGCCTCGTCGCTGAACTGAACCTTGAAATAGGACAGCTTTCTCAGATAACAGCCGTAATCCCCAAGCCACTTATTAGAGTAGTCGACCTAAAGCCGCGGTACGTGCGAGCCGAGATCGACGAGGTCGATCTCTCGCGAATGCGAGTCGGATTACCAGTTCGAGTCAAGATACTCGCAATTCGGCGCGAGCCCTTTCAGGGCCGTGTTCGTAAAGTCGTAAACTACATCAGTAACCTAAGAGAGCAAGATCGTACCTCTGAGATTGAGGTCGATATTGAGAACGAAGGCGTCCTTCTCCCTGCCGGAGCGTCAGCTGATATTGAGGTAATTACCGACTCAAAAGAGAACGCTCTCACCGTCGCAAGTCGCGCGCTACTTGGGCGCGGATCACAACGATACGTGTTTGTAGAGCAAGATGGAAAAGCGGTGCGACGCCCAGTTATCCTCGGCATATATAACTACGCAGCAAGTGAAATAGTAAGTGGGCTCAGTGAAGGTGAAGAGGCCCTGCTTCCAACAGATAAAGTTGACCTGCAAGATGGTGTCAAGGTCACAGTCGTAAGGCAGTAACTGTATGCCGCTTATCGCCACTAGGGAGCTTGGGAAGGTCTTCCGCCGGGGAGGCGAGGAGATCTGGGCACTCCGCGATGTGACTCTTGCGATAGAGCAGGGGGAGTTTCTAGCGATTACAGGTTCATCGGGGAGTGGTAAGTCGACACTCCTTTATATCTTGGGCCTCTTAGATAGCCCATCAAGCGGAGAATATTTTCTCGAAGATAAAACCACCAGCAACATTGCCGACGATGAACGAGCGATGCAGAGAAATAAAATGATGGGCTTTGTTTTCCAAAGCTTTCACCTGCTAGCCAGGGCCTCTGCTCTACGAAATGTGATGATGCCGCTCGTTTATGCCGCAAACTACGGGGAGAGTATTGCTGCTACTGAGCAGCGCGAGCGAGCCGAAGCTGCCCTTACTCGTGTTGGCCTTGCCGATCGTATGCAACACGTTCCGAGTGAGTTGTCCGGAGGTCAGCGACAGCGTGTGGCAATCGCCCGTGCACTAGTCAATCGCCCTAGAATCGTTTTCGCCGATGAGCCAACTGGCAACCTAGACTCGAAGAATGGACGAGAAATTCTAGCGCTTTTCCAGGAGCTGAATAGCGATGGAGTAACGATCGCCATGGTCACCCACGATCCAGTCATTGCCGAACTAGCAAAGAGGCGTCTTGTGCTGCGTGACGGAGTAATAGAGAGCGACAATGCAAATTAGAGAAACATTGCGTCTGTCAGCAGAAGCGCTGCTCGCCCAGAAGCTTCGGACCTCGCTCACAGCGCTCGGGATGGTGATAGGCGTCGCATCAGTCGTGCTGCTCGTATCATTGGGCCAGGGGGCAAAAAACTACGTGCTGCAAGAGTTCGAGGGGCTCGGTAGCAACCTCATCATCATTCAACCAGGGAAGTCCGATCGAAAAACCTCTTTCGGTCCGCCGCTAGGCGCCGCTCAGCGCAAGATGACCATCGAGGATGTTCTCGCCCTAGAGAAGCGCGCCCTCAATATCGATGCCGTATCAGGGATTATCTTGGGTACGGTGACTGTTCGGCGAGATGAATCAATTGTGAATATCTCGGTCTTCGGCACCAACGATCAATTTCAGAGGATTTTAAATATTATAATCGGCACCGGGTCATTTTTTACCCGAGAAGAAGACGACTACGGAAGAAGGGTCGTGGTGCTCGGCAAGAACATCGTTGAGAAGCTCTTCGGTGATGAAAGCGCAGTCGGGCAGGCTATCAACCTCAACGGTAGTGAATATCGAGTGGTGGGCACTCTCGGCTCAATGGGAGACAAGGTAGGCCTTAACTTCGACGATATTGCCTTTATCCCCACTCATGCCGCGTTGAAACTTTTTAACGACGACAAGCTGCTAGGTATCCGCGCACGTGCTTCATCTCGAGTCTCCGTTGACGATGCTGTGGCTGAAATCACCGATATACTGAAAGAGCGGCGTGACGGTGAAGAGGATTTTACTGTTATAACGCAGCTCTCATTGATGGACAGCCTCGGAACGATCTTGAACATGCTGAGCTACATGTTGGGGGGGATAGCGACGATTTCGATGTTGGTCGGCGGAATTGGTATTATGAATATCATGTGGGTGACTGTTGTCGAGAGAACCCAAGAAATAGGTATTCGTAGAGCGGTTGGGGCGCGTCGCCGCGACATATTGCAACAGCTTCTCTCTGAGGCTCTTGGGCTTTCTGTTCTAAGTGGGGCGGTTGGGGTTGGTGGGGCGACGTTGATTACGTACGGGGTCTATATTGCTTATCCAACATTTGATATGCGGGCGCCGGTGTGGATTGTGGTTCCGGCGTTTTTTTTGGCGGTGGTGGTTGGGGCGGTGTTTGGGGTGGTGCCGGCTTGGAAGGCTTCGAGGATTGAGACGCTTGAGGCGTTGAGGTTTGAGTAGGCTTTAAGGGGTTCCCTGCGGCGTAGTTGCGCCGAATTCGAAGTGGAACTGGCTCACAATTGCTTTTGAATTGCGAACTTGGCCACGTTAAGTTGTTACGTCCAACCCAGACGATGACTCTTCATCAGCACCAGGTATGTCTTCCTCTGAAAGGCACGGAATCACAACCGGAAGTTCACCGGAATTCTTGAGCCCCTTGAAAAAATTCCCGATATAGGCGTCTGGTTTAGTAGCTCCCATCAATTCTCGCCAATCAATCGCTACGCTGCCTATTGGATTGTAAGGGGCAACGGGGAGATCTATTTTTATAGGCCGATGTTCCGGCAAGAGAGTCCCGCCGAAGTAACCGCGCGCGATATTATGCAAAGCCGCTATCCTGAAGGCATGGTGTGGGGATTCAACTCGAATTTGAGAGGCATGTTGTGGATCAAGGAAGCCCCTTAAGTCCTTCTCTCGAATCTGTAACACTCGTGGCTGTGTCACAAATAGGTTATTATCATTGGCTGGATCTTCAAGCGTTACGAACATCAGAAAGGAATCTCTTGGCAGGCTCGATGAAGAAGTTCCGGCACCGGCGTATCCGATAAGCTTGATACGGATCATCTCCCCTAATCGCCCTTCGAGTGGTACGAGGCAGGTTTCTGGGATCACCTTTTTCATTGCGGACTGAAATTCATCCACCAAGGCTGGGCTGCCCAGTGCCTTTAAGAGGGATCTTCGTTCCTGTTGATCTCTAAGGCACATGGTTCTCACAAGCTCACCCGATTCATCTCGTTGCACATCGAAATGGTGCGTCTGCATGATGATAGTATTCAGGTCCCGACCCGCTTCGAGAGCCATCCTCTCCCTACGGCGAAGATAGCCAGCTACAACTGCGCCGCCGATTACAGCGCCCCCAACGCTTTTAACCACAGAGAATCCACCCTGTAGAATCTCGGCTTTATTCCTCTGTAAAAAATCTACCACTACTTCAAATGCAGTAGCTTCACTTACCGGAATGTCCTTAGTGGTCGCAGCCGGAGGGCCCTTCAAGGTGTCGATATTTTCTGAAATCGCCGCCGGCTCTTGTGCAAAAGCGCTGGCCGAGAGAAGGGCAATGGCTGCAGATGTGCGGAGTGAACTGAAGGCGGGACTTGAATCAGGAGTGTGCTTCAACATCCCGTAAGTCTAGACGAAGGGATTTCTGAAAGAAAGAAGTGGGCAGGAGAGGAGTTCTTTGATTGTAAGAACTTTGAACTCGGCATGAGGACCGTGTATACTCCAAGATACAGCAGCCTTTAATTGGTTGATACCGCCATTATCAAGCTTCGTTGGTTTGAAATAGAAGGATTCAAATGACCACTTTTGTACCGGAAAAAGCGAGAGAATCAGCAGCACTCTTAATTAGCGAGTGCCAAGAAGGATACAACCAGGGCCAGTTTGAAACAGTACTGGCGATTCTTAGCGACGAGTTACCCG
>JAYVGZ010000038.1:0-20447 GCA_043771805.1 Pseudomonadota bacterium | reverse complement strand
TTTATCAAGCTGTTTAATGACTCCAAAACGGCTCGGTTCAAAAAGGGAAGGCTCCGATAGCTCTTGTAGGAAGGAGGCAAGGGTCTCTTTACTACTCTCGCCGAAGGCGAATGAGCGCCCGTACATCCCGAGCTTTGCAAAGTGATCTGAGAGGAATTTGAGCGTGCGATCCCTACGGACAGTGTCAGGCGAAGTCACCACGATGCACGGCGGGATATCTTTCTGCTCAAGGAGCTCTTTTAAAACTGTGCCTGGCGCCTTGGCTTTCATAGGGTGCTATCTCTTTCGCGCTCGGGGAAATCCCTCGGGTGATCATACAGACCTTACTTGAGAGAATAAACATCAGCCAGAGAAGTTTCGGCTGGAAGTTTCTCTTGTAGTTGTGGTGGGTAGTGGCGTTGGTCGTGGTGGGGTATGACTCATTAGAAGGCTAGGGCCGATCGAAACTATTCTAAGGTTGGTATGACAAGACCGTTCGAACATCGTGGAAAAGTAGCGGGCGCATCTCCAGGAACAGTGGTGTACGTTGGAGAAGAGAAGCACGACCCGATTACAATCACCCGAATCAAATATGATGGCACCTCACTCGAAGAGAGGGTTTTAACGGACCTCAATGAGCTCGCGCCCTCTTGCGACGGCACCTCTGGCGTCGTGTGGTACAACGTGGACGGTGTTCATGATGCGCAACTACTTGAAAAAATAGGCGATTTATTCGGGCTTCATTCCCTCGTTGTAGAAGACATCGTTAACACCGCGCAGCGACCGAAGATGGAGGATTTTGGGAACTATATCTTCTTAACGCTCAAGATGATCGTCTACGATCGCCAGCGCCGAGAGATCGACGCTGAGCATGTGAGCTTGATACTGGGGCGTGGTTTTGTGCTCAGCTTCCTGGAGGATTCCGGTGACGTTTTCGAGCCTGTGCGGGTACGGATGCGAGCAGGCCGAGGGCGACTGAGGAAGGAAGGGGCGGACTACCTCGCCTACGCGCTTGTTGACGCGATTGTCGACCATTACTTTGAAGTTTTAGAGGCGCTCGGCGACGACATCGAGGCAGTTGAAGATGAGGTTGTGGAGGTTCCTACTCACGAGACTTTGCGGACTATCCACGTTCTGAAGCGGGAGTTGATCTACCTGAGGCGTGCCGTATGGCCACTAAGAGAGGCTGTTAATAGCCTTCTGAAAGATGAGTCAGAGTTGGTGGCCGATTCGACGCGAGTATTCCTCCGAGATCTCTACGACCACGCGGTGCACGTGCTTGATTCTGTCGAAACCTTAAGAGACATCGTCTCGGGGATGCTCGACGTCTACCTTTCAAGCGCGAGCAATCGCATGAATCAAGTAATGAAGGTACTCACGGTGATGTCGAGTATTTTCATCCCCCTCACCTTTATTGTTGGCGTATATGGAATGAATTTTGAATACATGCCCGAGCTAAAGACTCCATGGGGGTACCCTGCTGTGTTGCTATTGATGGCGACGGTTGCGGGGGGGCTGTTGTTAATGTTTCGGCGGAAAGGGTGGATTTAACGTCCGAACCATTTCCAAGCCCTTCTACTATGCACCTTGTCGGCCCCTGTAGTACTTGGTACCTCTGGCTTCACTATGACGGAACTGACCTTATCCAATCGCGCTTTAAAGACACCACCGTCACCAATCCGTCGATTGGCAGGGATCGCCCAGGACGCAGAGGCCCGCGGAACGACGGTTTTTCGCCTCAATATCGGACAACCCGATGTTCACTCACCTAAGGAGTTTTTTGACGGGCTCCAGCAGATCTCGACGGACCAGGTGGCGTACGAATCATCACATGGCAATCAGAAGCTAATAGCAGCGTGGTGTGATGGGCTGAACCGAGACTACTCGATCGGCGTGTCCCCGAGCCAAATGTTGATTACGATGGGAGCAAGTGAAGCGTTAATTTTTAGCTTCATGGTGTGCTGTGATCCAGGGGATGAGATCTTAATTTTCGATCCGACCTACGCCAATTACATCGGCTTTTCTGCTATCTCAGGAGTCCGATTGGTGCCTCTACCGTGTGCGCTTGAGCGTGGATTTGCGCTGCCAGCCGCGGAGGAGATCGCGCGATTCATCTCTCCATACACCCGTGCGATACTACTGTGTAATCCGAACAATCCAACGGGCACAGTTTGTACTGATGCAGAGCTTGAGATGCTGTTGGGTGTGTGTCGAGCGAACGATCTCTTTCTCATCGTGGATGAGACGTATCGCGAGTTCGTGTACGATGATCGCAGGCCGCGGTGTATCTTCGAACTTGCACCGAAAGATCCGCGTATCGTCATTGTCGATAGCCTCTCAAAGCGATTCAGCCTGTGCGGAGCAAGAATTGGGTGCCTTATTACCTGGAACCAAGAGCTTATGAAGGCTGCTTTTCACATCGCGCAAGCGCGTTTGGCAGCGCCTACGATCGAGCAGATTGCAGCTGCACACATGCTTAGGTCAGTCGGCCCGAATTATTTGAATACCGCTATTGCGGAGTATCGAAACAGGCGTAACACTGCAGTCACCGCGCTTGCCCTGCTTCCAGGAGTTGAAACTCATGCCCCAGCAGGAGGCTTCTACCTGGTAGCAAAACTGCCCGTGGTCGACGCCGAAGAGTTTGCGACATTCATGTTGACTGACTTTTCCTTTGAGGGCTGCACAACCTTTGTCGCCCCAGCCGCGGGCTTTTACATGCATGCGAGCTCGGGGAAAGACATGATCCGGATCGCCTTTGTGCTCAACAGCAAAGATACTGAAAGAGCCATCCGTGTGATGGGCGAAGGTATTAAAGCGTTCGTCAAACGCTGAAATCAATTTTTGGAGACGACAAATGCAGCGCACTAGTTACTCAGTTTTCATCTCGGTGGTTGCTGCCTTCACGGTCGCTGCCTTCGCGGTCGCTACCACCGCGGCGGCGCAAACCGAAGATATTTATGATCCCCTGGAGGACATGAATCGAGGGATTTTTTGGTTCAACGATAAGCTCGACGTAAATATTTTTGAGCCCGTGGCTCGAGGATATAAAGATGTTGTTCCGCAGTTTATGCGCACGGGGGTGAATAACTTCTTCCTCAATTTAAGGTATCCATCCTACTTGGTAAGCGACATCATTCAGGGGAAGTTTGAGCAAGCAGGGGATCACACCGGTCGATTTTTGATCAATACAACCCTCGGAGTCGTAGGCCTGATCGATGTAGCTGAGGACATGGGCCTTCCAGATCACGATGAAGACTTTGGTATTGGTTTGGCCTACAACGGAGTGCCCGCAGGTCCCTATCTGATGCTGCCGATTCTTGGGCCGTCGAATGTTCGCGACGGGGTTGGCCGGATCGTCGACGGATTCCTCGATCCTATCGGGTGGATCGGGTACAGCAGCCTCTCTAGTTCTACCAAACTTGCGATTGCAGCAAGTTATCTTGGATTAAAGCTCGTACACACTCGGGCGGGGCTTTTACAAGCTGTAGAGGCGGGGAAGGAAGCTTCGATGGATTACTATCTGTTCGTGCAAGGCGCGTACTATCAGTATCGTGCCGGTGTTTTGAACGATGGTAAGGATATGGATGAATTGGCCGATGAGGAGTCCGAGCGCGTTACAAAGATAGCGCAGCCGGGCGACAGCTCATCTTCGTCAAAGAGGAAAGCGGAATGAGCGTATCTATTTCTGCTACCTATCTTGGGAAAAAGAAAGTTGAGCTTCTCCATGCTGATTCTGGAGTGAAGATCGTAACCGATGCTCCGCGCGACAATAGCGGAGAGGGAAAAAGTTTCTCGCCCACAGATCTGGTGGCGGCTGCATTCGGATCATGTGTGATGACGACCATTGCCATCGTTGCTGAGCGAGGCGGTATCGTTGTCGATGGTATGCGTATGACCGTTGAGAAACATATGGTTGAAGACCCCCGACGGATTGGTTCTCTTCCACTCCAAATTCACTTGCCTCAGGCACTGCTGCCACACGAACGGCAGAAGCTAGAACGGGCGGCGCTCGGGTGCCCCGTGCACAAGTCGCTTCATCCGGAGATTCGCTCCGATATCGCCTTTATGTATGATGTGTAGCTCGGTTTACTCCGGCGGCAACTGCACAATGTCAGTCGAAGTGGCACCCTTCATGGCATCGACCTCCATTTCAATCATGACTCGTGGGTCCACGAGCTTCACCACTTGTACCATTGAACTAGTTGGCCGGATGTTTTCAAACGCTTCGCGGTGGGCTCTGGCGTAATCATCCCAGCGGGCGATGTTAGTCACAAAAAGACGAGTCCGCACGACGTCCTCCATGCAGAATCCCGCTGCTGCAACGAGAGCCTTCACTCTGCTCAAGATGTAGCGCGTCTGCTCGTAGGGGTCGCCCGGCGCGATGACCTCACCTTTAGCTGTCATTGAGGTAGTCCCCGAGATCCAGAGCGCATCACCAACTCTGACCGCGCGGGCGTAGCCGCGAAGGGGTTCGAGGGGAGAGCCGGACAGAAAATTCAAACGTTCAATAGGATTGGGCATGGCAAAAACATTGCCACAAGGAGCCCTTGCCGTAAAGATAACGGGGCTCAATGAGCACGATAAGAGTTTATAAAAACTGATGATTCTCTTATTTTTTGGTGAGCAGCGGAATTTCTGGCGTTGGATTGAACGAGACCGATAAAGACTGAGCAAAAATTTGACGATAGACCACTAGGGTATTTCAATTATGGCGATATACCCAGTCTATTGAGCGCGCAGTTATGACGGATACCGAAGGACGAACCCACTACGAGCTGCTCGGGCTAGAGCCAGAAGTCTCTACCGATGAGATCAAGGAAGCTTACCGAGGGATCGCGCGTATTTTTCACCCCGACTCGAACTTTTACGACGATATCATCGAGGATACCGGGCCCGAGGATTCTGATGTATTCAAGGCAATTACGGCTGCCTATCAGGTGCTTATCAACGAGGAAAAGAGACGAAAATACGATGAATCACTGCCGAAAGGCTTAGACGCCTGGGAGGATTCCGAAGGTGGTGATTCGCCCCACCGTCACTCCGAACTGCGCCGAAGTGACACAAAGAACGATGATAATGAGGAAGAAGAGGATATTCCAGAGGAATGGAAGGAAGAACGGAGACACTTTCAGGCACACTTTGGAGAGATCTTAAAACCAGCACCGAAGGTCAACCTTGTGGCTGATGAGCCTGGATCTGCGAGCGATACAGCACCCAACGCTCAATCACTTCAGAGTTGGGGAGAGAGCGAAAAAGCGACCGAAGCGCTGGCGCGTTTTGGGAATGTAACCGGGTCGATTGACCTTCCACCTCTCGACAAAATCCCTCTGCCGCGCCGTGTTGTGGCTCCGTCAATGGTGACCGACCCCATTCAGATAATTATCTATATCGGGCTTCCGATAATGTTGGTAATCGTGGTGTGCGAGTATTTTCTGTTCTTCTAAATACGACGTAGCATACTGATAATACTATAGATTCGCGAGACTCTTAAGTCTCATTCCGGAAAAGCCGACCTTACTCGGGATGAAGGAGAGCATTTTTCGCAAAAATTTCTATGAGCTCCTGGGGCTCTGCCGTGATGCTACGGAGCTGGAGATTAAGATCGCCTATGGCGATCTGTCGCGCATCTATGACCCCGAATCACGTTTCTTTGCTGATATCATTGAGGAGCCAATCACCGACGAGCAGCGCGAGGTGTTTGACCGAATCACCGTGGCGTACAACACTCTTCTGGATGATGCACAGCGACGTGAGTACGACCTCACCTTACCGGCTGAAGAGTAAGGCTCTACGGATCACAAGGAGCTATAGTCGATCAGCCTACAATACCTTTTGAGACCTCAGGCTGCTACTTTGATGTAAATAGAGTATCAACTAACTGCCTAATCCAGGCGACTTTTGAGACTAGTTTGAACGATCTTTTTTGCGTCGGCGATAGCTTCGCTGCTACCTTGCTTGGCTTAATCCCCACGAACTTCGAAACTTCTTTCACCTCTCCTCCGCATGTGCGGTAGGCGAAGAACACTATCTCGGAACCCTTCGATTCTTTGAGTCGAAGCGGAAGTGTCGCGGTAAAACTCGTCGTGAGAGACGTAGGTGTCAGTGAGATGACGGTGGTGCCGGGATCTGCTTCTACCTCACTTCCAGCTGCACTCAAGGTCAGAGTGCAGTCTTCAATCGCGGATACTGTTGTTGAGAGGGACACGGCTCCACGATTTGATATCCTTGCCGACAAGCCAAGTGTGCGGGGAACACCTCCACCAACGTTGCCTCCGCCGTTGCCGCCTTTTGTTGGTGTTGCTGTAGCTGATGTAGGGGGTGTTGGAGCGGTTCCTGGCACGGGGGTTACGGTCGGAGTTCCAGGTCCGGGCGTCGGGGTTGCTGTGCCTGACGGTTCGCCGCTCGGTGTGGGCGTTGGTGTTGGGGTCGGAGTAGCGCCCGATGAGGATCCTCCGATGCAACGGGAGTAGTTTGCCGCGACGAAAGGTATCATTTGTCCTAGAGAGCGTTGGCTAAAGGTGGTTGGGAGCGGGAACTTAACAGAAGGGTCCATGATGCCACCCTCGTCTGACGTTGGATGATCGGCTCCGAAGCTGTGGCCCATTTCATGCGCTACGGTAGTAGGATTGAGAGCCTCCGAGACAAACTGAACCAGCATAGCGGCGAAGCGGCGGTCGTTACAGGTTGCTCCGACGTAGGCGAGGCCAATCACGCTAGCGTCCAGAGACTTACCGGTATAGAGCTGATACAGGTCGCCGCGGGCTGTGCTTCTGGAAGCATTGTTGAGATTCCTGAAGTTTTCTAGGAGCGTCTGTGATTTGGTCGTGCTGCCGAGCTGTGTGGTGGGTCCAAACTGAGTTGAAATCTCAAAGGTGAGGTCCACCTGATTCTGATAAATCACGCTCGCAGCATTCACGTACGACAAAATAAGATTATTACACGTTGCGCTAGAGCAGTTGCCTTTTGTCGTGAACTGCGAATCGAAATCTGTGATGAGGTACACAACCTTGAAGGCCTGAATCGAAACATCTCTTTTTGTTGATGGTGCCACCGAGGGCGAATGAGAGTGATCAGTACCGGCTGCGTGAGCCGCAGCGAGGTTAGCAGCGCCGGTACCACAAGAGCGCCCTTTGAATGCAATTGACGAAGCTTGAGTGGCGCGGGCTGCGATACTGCCACCTGAGTAGTTCGGTTTTAAGGGGGCCCTTACCGATACTATACTTTGGCCGGAGACCCGCCCAGTTCTTCGAATCTTCGGAATCGAGATGCTTACGGAGTGTCCTGTACTGTCACGAAAGAGGGTAACAGCAACGGGAATCTTCTTAACGCTACCGTCTTCATCAGCATGACGTAAAGTCGCCGTTCCACTAAGCAGCACGGGCCGAGTTGCAAGGTCATCCACCTCAACTCCGTCCCTGAAGCGTTTTACGTTTCGGGGAAATTTAGCGTTAGTGAGTGTTACATGTAATGCAGCTTGGCCTGGGAGCGTAAGGGCGAGATGCAATGGACTAAGAGCGAGGCTGCAATGGGCGTTGCGACACTCCATCTCGGGGATCTGTTGTCCCACTTGGATGAGGCGCTTCACATTCCCACCGACGGAGGCATTCGGCGCTAAAAGCGACGAGCGGGATGCCGCTGCTGCACTGTGCGCAAACCCGAGTTGCACTGCAAGTAAGAGAAGAAGAGTGAGCGCGATTCGGAAGTGTTGCGACATGGGAGCCTTATTTTTCATGTGTCCTGTGGCACCACTTTGCTGGGCACACGGAGACATCCTCGTTCACAGAGGTGTTATCGCCAACTGAGAGGCGATACTTTCGAGATATTTGTTGATGGCAGACGCATTGACGGATTTTGCATCAGTAAAGCAAATCTTCAATTGGATCATATGGTTATGGTTGCGAAAAAGCGGCTACAACCCGACAGCACTCAAGAAATATCTCTGAAGACTTCGCCTTTGGGAGGCTTCAGGTTAAGAGCCGTCTTATTACCGCTGCAAATTCATTGGTTTAAGCTGAATTCATTGACGAGGCCAGACGGGCAGGAGCCTTTCCTCAGAGCTGAGGTAGCTATCTGACAACTGACTCAAGCGATGTTCTGAAGCCCCCAATCCGTACTGTTGAAGCCGCCGAAACCCCCGTATTGAACCGAAGCGCAGCCCCAGAAATCCAACCGCGCACGCCGGACGGTGTCACGACGCGGTACCACTCGCCGGACCTGAGCTCCAGAGTGACTTCCGTATTACGGGGCATAACGTAGAGCGCGGACTCTTGTCGACCCGGGGCTACCCGAAGAGGAGCCCGGTCTACGGCGACTGTGGCTACCTCTGAGGAACGTGAATTAGCCGGCATTTCGATGGTGGGCTCTGCGGCATCATCGAGGAGCGGAGCGATATGCTGTTTCCGAGTTGGGGCGTCGACCACGAACTCGTCATGCTCGAGATCGGGTCTTAACGATCCGCGTACCGCATCGATTGAGTCTTCGACATTTGTGATGGTGCCGTTCGTATGCTCAGGCCTCTTAACAAGGAGTGATAACTCTTCGATCCTTCGCTCTGCACTAGTGAGGCTTCGGCGTGAGATATCCAGCTCACGCGAGAGGATCTTCACCTGGCTCTCTGCAATCGCAAGCTTCTGGGTAGTCTCGCCACCAATAACAACGTTTTTTGGCCGAGACTTGGTGAGGGTTGGATCAGCATTTAATTCCTTGAGGATCGCGGCTGTCGGACCATCCTGAACGAGAGAGCCCGAGTTTGCTGATGTTGGCTGAACATTTGGAACCTTAGCCTCTTTGATCATCGCCGCTGGTACGGCAGTCGGTGCTGCGACGTTTGAGATATGCACCTTTGAAACTCGAGAAGGTGCAGGATTTTCGCGAGCCTGAGAAGACGAGGAAGCGTCAAGTGTTTTAAGGAGCTCAGCCTCCATCTTCTGCAGCTGAATTTCTTCGGCGGCATCTTGAGTAGCCGCAGAGGGCACCACATCTTCAGCCATTGCTGGATCGATCAGCTCCACAGGAATCGATGCCCGCAGGAGAGGTAAGCGAGTAACACCATAACCTGTTTGGTCGACATCTTCACTTCGACCTGTCGAAGCTGGCGCTATCAAAAGGAGGAGCGATGCAGTTACGAGAGATGATCGCAGGGCATCAAGGTGTCGGTGGCATTTCTTCGTCATGAACGTTCCGTACAAAATAAAAAAGATTCCGAATTAGGGACTCTTCTGCAGCGCCGAATGCTTGACCCAATTCAACCGAAAGTTCGGGGTGTCATGGTCGTAAAAAAACCGAAGTAAGGGTCGTTTCCGGCTAGGAAGGCATTACGATGTGTATGTTACTGGGGAGTTGAGAGCTAATCAAATACCGCACCCTGATGCAGAAGATGGCCGAAAAACAGGGCCGGTGCGCCGGCGGAGCGGCGACCACCTAAAAGTTGAACGTGCTCACCAATTGAACGCCAAATCCCGACTGAAAAGTGGAATCAACACCTAATAATGGCTCAAGATTCAACTCCTTATCGAGCATATTCTTGAAGTTCAATTCGACGATTCCATGGCGCTCGGCCAATCGGTAGCCGATTCCGGCGTCAAGGAGAAGTCCGTTCGCGGTGCCGTTTTCCTCAGGAAGCCCGTTGCTGCGCCCCTGATCGATGTAGGTAGTGGAGCCCTTCAAAAATAATCCCGATGAAGAGAAGGCCCGTAGAGCAAGAATCCCGCGATGCGTCTCAATTCGAAATGCTCTCTCAGGATCGAAAGTGTTATCGAGGGAGTAGCGATACTCGGCTGAGCTAGTGAGCCACGGTGTCAGCACTTGGTACCAGTAGCTCGAGAGTAGATCGATATCTTGATGAACATCAGGGCGACTTTGTAAATCAACAGAACTTGCAATTCCATCCGACGAGGTTAAATCCACACCGTAGTTAGCGGGAGCGATCTCAAGAAGTGTAATGTCACGGTGCGTTGCTTCGAATCCAACGTAGCTCCCTTTGGACGTATTAAGATCCATCGCGATAGTGCTGTTACGCGAACTTGTATGTGGGAAATCAAAGTACCTTTGGTTAATCGCACCGACGAGTGAGGGCTCATAGCTCGGAAGCCCTTCAAGAATTGTCCGCTCAAGTGACTCGATGTATCCGGCGCGGAAAGTTGCCCAATCGGTTGGACGCCAGGTGACTGCAGCCTTCGGATTGAAGCGATCCGCACTAGTGGTGTTGGGAGAAAAGGGAGTAATGAAGCGATCTTCGGATTCAATCGCGGCATAGGCGCCGCCGATGGAGAGGTCTACGGAACGGAGCAGATGCCAGGTGGAGTAGGCAAATACAGAGTGGTTCTGCAGCGTAGAATCAATTGAAGAAAGGAGATTCTGATCTTGTAGCTCAGCGATACCGAATTCGTCGTTTATGACTCGGCTCTGCGCACTTCGGTTGACCTGGGAAACAAAAAGCTCATGACCTATGTCGAGCGTTACGAGGTCCCCGTGATAGAGGACCTGGTTTGATAGCTGAAACTGGTCCGGTGTCTGTCGGGTGGTATCAAACACGTTGGCTACTTCGGACTCGGCGAATGGACCCTCCTCGGTGAGAGCAGTGATATTTAAGCCGAGCTGATTGGGTTGTCGAATTGCGTTGTTGTTGTGCTGGAGTGCCGCAACTGAGAGGAGTGTGGTTGAAGGGCTAAGCCGCAAGGTTCCGCCCGTCGTCACGGCGAATCGCCTGATATTATCGGACTCGACTCCGTTATCAGTTTGGAAGCCACGCACCTGCCGACCCTGCACCTCTGCCAACGTAAAAGCTCTGAAGCTGCTGTTTGGCTGATACTGGACCGCTGATGAAAAGAGCCCGTCCTTCAACTGCACGGATGATGGCGCAAAGTCGTTGTAGAGACCGGATCCACTTAAGAAGTATCCCCACTCGCTACTGCGACCACTCTGGGTGACGGAACCCGTGACCTGCTGCAGCTGCGAGTCCAGAGTATTACTAATAGCGGTGCGTTGTTGGTTTCGCTCGAAGAGGGTGGTGTAGTCACCAAAACTATTCTGCCCGATCGGTTGAAGTGAATTGAATCCGAGAGGCGCAAGTAAATTAGTCAGGGCCCGCTCCGAGCGACTCGCCTCAAATTGAAAGTTCTGATTGTAAGCATTAGCAAGGTAACGATGCGCTGCAAAATTGGTGTAATCTTGCGTGAGTGATGAAAGCGCTTGAACTCGGGCGACTTCTCCAAATCCGAGTGCCGCAAAGGTTTCTGCGAGCGACGCTTTCCTAGTCGCTTGATCGCGATCGAGAAGTAGGGAGGACCGGTACACGGCTCGATTCCCGTTACGTTGCGCTGAAGCAGTAATATCAGCCAGAGCTGCAACAGGGTCGTTGGCCGCTAAGCTTTGAAATGATCGGTAAAGAAGAGGTGTTGGATCGTTCGGGTCTAGAGCAATTGCTCGATCGAACTCAGCCTTCGCGGATGCGTTGCGCGTAAGCTCGAACAGCGCTTTTCCGAGGTAGCTTCTATACACGGAAGTGGTAGGTGAAAGATGCACGGCTGCCGCTATGTCAGCCGAACCTTCTTCTGCTCCTCCCAGTTGGGTAACTGCTAGACCGCGTCCAAGATACGGGACGGGATAAGAGTCATCGTACCGTATCGCTTCTGTAAACGATGAGACCGCCTCTTGCGGCTCATTATCAATGATCGCAATGAATCCCAGTACCGTTAAGGCGTAAGTTGGATTTGTCGCACGTGACCGAGCTTCCGTGAGACTGGCCTCGGCATCTCTGCGAGCGGCAGCTACGTCATCCATTGCAAGCGCAAGCTCCGCGCGTCGGGCAAGGAAATAAGATGATGGCGCACCTTTTACCGGAGTTTCAAGCGCGGCTCGAGCACCTTCGATGTCACCCTGAGCTTGCAACGCAAATGCAAGCGCAAGGCGTGCGATAGCCGAAGATGGCGCCTGACCAACAGCGAGTTGAGCGGCCGCCATAGCTGCACCCTTATCATCATCGATGACAGCAATAATCGCTTGAAGCGCCGGAGAGGCTGCTGCTTGAGTGGCGGCGGCGTCAATATCTCCAGAGCCGAGAGCTGACTCAAACTTCTTTAGCGATGCCACAGGCACGCCCGCTAAAGATGGGTCATCGTGGTCTTCGAGGAGCGGGGGAATGTGGAGGGCCCACTCGACATACTCTTTAGGTTTAATGAGCACGGTTTTTACTGGAGCTTTTCCTGCTTCAGTGATCACAAGTTCACCTTCGCCGGCCGGCACTGAGCCGAGGCTGTTGAAGCACTCGACTTGGCCATCCAGCACGGCTACCGAAGTTTTATTTGCACTCGCAATAACGGTAAGCTCGGTGCCGCGAATCGCTGCACTTACGGTGGGCGTCCGTATTTCGGGAGTATGATTGCTGCTTCGACTGAAGAAGAAGAGCTTTCCAATGCTGAGAAAAATTGTTTCCTTCTCCTCAGGCTGGTCACCTTGCAGTGTGAGTATGGACGAGGAGCCGATGCGCACCAGCGAGCCATCATCAAGCGCAACTCCGGCGCGGCTCTCCGGGCCCGTTCGAACTGTATCGCCGATTCGTACTTGGGAGTCCCTGGCGGCGATTTCCCACAAAGCTGCGCCAGACCGCTGTACCTCGACTATGCCTTGAGTTGAATACAACTTGGCGTCAGCGGCGGCAGAGGGGCAGAGGACGGCGGTAGCGACTAGAAAAAACAGGGCCAAAGCTCGGGGAGTCGGGCGCATTTCATCGGAATGGGCCATTTGGTACTGCTCTACCTTCTCTTCGTCCCAAAAATTCATAGTGCTCCATTTGCGTTTGTTGGAGATACGGAACTGTTCCGCCATTCAGTCGGCAAGCGCCATACAACCACGCCGTCGGATTACCTGGCCGCGGCCTAATGTACACGAAAGGAGGTGGGAGAGAAGAGGGGTGATGCGTCTATCCGAGAAGTTTCAACACCAATGCAGGCTGTTGATTTGCCTGGGCGAGCACTGCGGTTTGAGCCTGCTGTAGAACCTGAAGTCGAACAAGATTTGCAACATCATCTGCTACGTCCGCGTCACGAATGCGGCTTAAAGCCTGCAGGTTGAGGTCCCGCTGATTGGAGAGATTATTGACGATAAAGGAAAGTGCACTAGCCGAGGCGCCGACAGAACCACGGGTAGCATTTAGTGTGTCCTGTGCCGTTGTGATGGCTGTTAGTGCCAAACGTGAAGCGGTAACACCGGCATCTACCGTTACGCCGTTGAGTGAGAAAGTGAGAGCGCTTCCAGTGCCGAGCCCGAGTGATGCTAGGGTACCTAGGGCTGCCTGAAGGGTGAGTCGTGAGTTACTCGTACCATCGATTCCGATTTGAAGTGTGACACTCGAGCTACCAGAGAGCAGGGCTATACCATTGAACGTTGTTGTTTGAGCTACGCGGTCAATCTCGGAGCCGAGTGCAACGAATTCACTCTGAAGGGCCGAGCGTTGGGCAGTTGTATAGACGCTGTTTGAAGATTGATTAGCTAACTCACTCATGCGGGCGAGCAATTGACTGCCCGCATCAAGAGCAGCGTCAACTACTCCTGTGATAGAAAGACCATCGTTGGCGTTTCTAATCGCTACAGTCGAAAGACGAGCGTCAGTGGAGAGCCTATAGGCCATCGCAAGACCAGCAGGGTCATCTGAGGCCTTGTTGATTCTGAGCCCGGAGGAGAGGCGTTCAAAGGTGTTCGCGAGATCCGTAGACGAGCGGGCGATCGCCGTCTGGATCTTGGTTGATGGAATGTTACTGGCAATTGTTAGTGGCATCCTAGCCCTGCTATTCCGTGCGGCCTGCCCTATCCGTAGGGAGGCACATTAATTCCGTCTATCAATAATTACGGCAGTATCGAGGAATCGATGAGGATTTGGCGCCCAATTGTCGCAGCGAATGGCAAGAAAATGGTTAACATATTGTAATTGTTGATATTTCGGCGAGTAAAATTAATTCTTTGGCCCATAATCTAGTAGGTCGAAGTCCAGTGGTCCAACAACATGAGGTGCCTGTACCGCGACAGCTTCAACCTAAATACGACACATCAGGAGAGCTGAAGCATAACCAGTAGAGAAGCGGATAAGGGGTTGCAGTATCCCAACTCGGCTCTCTTTAGAGGTTTATCAGCACATGGCACCAGAAGATACGAACTCTGGAAATGGCTCTGGGAATCGTGAGCAGGATCAGGGCAGTCGGGAGTTCAACTTTCGGCTCGGGAAGTCAATTGATGATGAGGGTCCACGAACCGACGGAAGCGAGCTCGGGGTTATCAACCCTAATTTTCACACTGACTATCGCCCCGAGCGCGTCGGCTTCAAGGATGTGGGAACGCCAGAGGAGCTCGAGCTAAAGCTCGCAGAGGTCGGCTATCATTGTATGCCGTTCTACGCCGTGCAGCTATCTCTGCTGCTGAACACGGATGTAAACAGCGTTAAGTGTATTCTTCTTGAGGGACCCTCCGGTTGCGGTAAGAGCTTCCTCGCTAAATCTTTATCCAAAATCACGGGCGCTGAGTTGATGTGCTTGTCGTGCTACAAGGACATGAACCTACAGCATCTCATCGAAGTTCCGTCTACCCTTGGAATGGTTAACGCCATGACTGGTAGGGGTGGCGAGAGCCTTGATCAATTAATGAATCTTGGAATCATCTCTCGGGCATTCCTTGCGTCCCAAACGAAGCCGGTGATCTTGCTGATAGACGAGATCGATAAGGTGGATGTTGCAATCGACACATTCTTCCTTGGGCCGATTCAGGATGCTCGCGTATGGCTTGAGAGCCGGGCGCCAATTGATGCCAATCTTAACAACCTTGTCATCATCTTCACGAAAAACTTCGAGCGGACTATCAGCGAAGCTCTTCTCCGTCGTGTGCACCCGCTTCGGATGAAGTTCATGGACTCCTCTCTGGAGCGCAAGGTTCTAGCCCCGTACTGTTCGCCAAAGTTGGCAGATAATCTTATTCGTGTGGCGGATATCATGAGGGCCTCGGATGGTAGTTACCCGTTTGAGAGACCTCCGGCACCGGAGGAATTACTGAAAGCGGCACACTACCTCACGCATCTGCTGGGGTGGGATCTCATCGACTACGCTTTTGTAGGGAAAAATCTCTTCTACATGCTCGCGAAATCAGAGCACGATCGCACGGTGTTTGAGCAGATGATGCGGTACCACCCCGATTTCGCGGATCCACTGGTACCAGATAACAGAAACGCTCACATCGAGCAGATCCACGCTCGACTCGGTCGGTGGCTGTTCGACGGAATTATTGACGATCCAGATTCTAAGCGACGTGGTCGCGCGTACCGGCCCGAGAAGGTTGGCCTCACGAAGTTTGATAATCCTGAAGAACTCGCACGGCGTCTTCAAGCAGTAAACTACCAGTGTGCTCGGTTCACAGCGACCCAGATGTGCCTGCTTCTCTCAGCTCCCTCGGATCGTACCCGTGCAATGCTACTGGAGGGTCCTTCCGGTTGCGGAAAGAGCTTCTTGGCGAAATCTTTAGCCAAGATCACTGGTGCCGATTTTATGTGCCTTAGCTGTTACTGGGGAATGAACACATCGCATTTGCTGGAGGTCCCTTCAGCACTCGCGATCGCATCCTCTATGGCAGGCAAGGAGATGGCCGCCAAGGAACGACTGATGAATCTCGGCATTCTGTCCCGTGCTTTTCTCAAATCACAGAATCAGCCCGTAATCCTTCTGATAGACGAGATCGACAAGGTAGAGGGGCACATTGATACATTCTTTCTTGGTCCAATTCAGGATGCGAGAATTTGGCTTGAATCGCGCCCTCCAATCGACGCAAATATAGATAATCTCCTCATTATTTTTACGAAGAACTTCAAACGAACTTTAGATGATGCTTTTTTGCGACGCCTCCACCCGATGAAGATGGCCTACATCGACTCAACACTCGAGCGACGAGTTCTCTCGAAGCACTGTATGCCGCAACTGGTTACTAATCTGGTTTGGATTGCAGAGCGTATGCGGTGTAGCGAAGGAACGTATCAGTTCGAACGGCCACCAGCGCCCGAAGAGCTGTTATCGATTGGCCACTATGTTCAACGTCTCCTTGATTGGAATACAGCCGATTTTGGCTGGGTCGGCAAGAACGTGTGGGCTCTTATCGCAAAATCGGAGCATGATCGCGCGGTACTAGAGCATATGTTGAGGTTCCATCCGGATTTCCTTGATCCTCTCTACATGGACGGAAAGAACGCAAATTTAGACGTCATATATGCCCGCCTGGGTCGATTGATTCTCTCTGAGATCGTTGATGATCCCGATCGAGATCGTCGCGAGCGCGCCTGGATGGAGATGGATTACACCTAGTAAAAGCTGCAGAAGCCCCGTGAGGTTGTTTAATGGATAGTACTGGCTCCGTCGGAAAGAAGATCGTGTTCAAACGACGGGTATTGGGCGTTGCGTCTGCAGCAACGGACGCAGTCGTAGATTCGGCGCAGCCCGAGCTCTTAGAGGTGGCTCAAGAGCCAGTCGACCAAGCCACGCTGCAGTATCACGGAGAAATATTCGATCAGTTTTATAGGCCACTGAGCAACGCTGGGGCAGACGAGCGTCTGGCTGAACTTGCGCTAGAGGCGCTTGCTCCTCCGTCGCCTACTCGACGACTTACCACTACGGAATTCGAACAAGAACAGAGTGACATTCGGGCAGCGGGTGAGGCCATCGCGCACCAGATTTATACCCTAGCGCAGAAAGCCCGGGAAACAGAGATCGATATTTACTTAAGCGCCTTTAACGTCGTGCTGGCCGAGAGGTCTTGTCATGACACGAAACACATTCTCGATGCAGCGAATGATTTCTTCACCGAGCACTACTACACCGCTATCCGCGATCGTGGAGAGCGCCCGGAGATTTTTCATCAGATCGTCAAAAGGGTAGGGCACGAGGATTCTGAGCGCATTGGCAAAATAGTAAAGGGGTTAGACGTCTCGGCAACAGCTCGCTCGTTGTGGGACCTCTACCATGGCACCAGCGCGGATAAATCGAAGCGAATCGCCGATATACTCCTAGACCTTACCGAAAAGCAGGCTCGAGTCGTGAGAGAGGAGTTTTTACTCATCCCGTATAAAGATCTTGCAAAGCAGCTCCACGACGGTCTTAACAGAGCGTCTGGTGAAACTGCTTTAAGCGGGCCGAGACGCACCATCGGAAAATCGGAAGTTTATGAGCAGAAGCGGCAAGTCGCGTTCCGATCGAGGGATGACCTTCGTGCTGTCAAATACCTGCTCTTAGGAAGAAGTACAGCTGAAGTAGCATTAATTCGCCGATTCTACCTCGACCTGAGCGGACGAGATGTTCCAGAAGATGTCGCATGTATCGAAGCACATCTCAAAGCGCGATTGCTACCGAGTGACACAGAGAAAGCTGTTGCGCTCTTAGCGGGGTGGTCAGCTCGGCGTGAAGCTGAAGAGATACAGAAGATACTGTATCCGCATTCACTCACTACCGAAATCGACGATCAGCTTAGCGATCCGAAAGACTCGGTCGACAGAGACCATACTCAAGGGATTGGGCCGTTCCTGAGACGGTTCAAGAAGCGGCGAGTCTGGCGTGGAAGAACCTCTGTTCACTTACGGGTCATTAACGCCTATGAGCTTATTTCAGAAAGAGTTTCGGCTCTTTCAATACCTCGATTTCTACAAACAAACGAAGCGCTCCATGACCTGTACGGGTTTGAGCTCGATCCGACTCTATTTCCATCCCTCACTCTTTTCGATGCACGAAGCAAGGCGACGCTACTGCACGAACGGTTAACAGGCTCATTCGATGCTTTTGAGCTGCTCAAACCCATGGAATATCTTGATCCGCGGCAGTGCATCGCTGTGCAAAAATCCTACGAAGCTATCTACGGTGTTTCACTGAAGGCATCCGTGGAGAAGCGCCTGAACTCGGTGGGTGTTGTAGTCTCGAGTGGTGATGTGCAGCAGCAGTTGGCGCAGTTTCTGGACGGACGAGGTCGCTGGCCCCTGAATATCGACATTCTGGCGAGGTACCGGGGTGAGGAACCTGAACCGTCAGTGTGGGAACATGACTATCGATCCATTTCGAGTGATGAGGAAACAGCGATAGCTCTGGCCTCTCTCATAGATGAAGACAATGAGGACGGGGAGTATGACCGCAAGATTCTCGGCTTTTTGCGCGAACGTGACTACCCCGCGCTCAATAGAATAGAGCGAGCTTTTTTTGAACTCACTGATCCTCATGTACCGCTTCTGGCGGCTCTACAGGAGGGACTCTCTCAGGAGTCTCTTCAGGTTTGTACTCTCTTGCTTGCAGGAATTGACGTCTACGAAGTAATTCATCATCTACGTGATGATGCCTCACTCCTCAGCACTCTAAGAAACATTCCTGCGGAGTATATTCGGATCATCCGGAGCACTTTTGAGAAAGTACATTACACCGACCCGGTGACGTTGCTCTTGGATCAGAGTGGTGCAGGTCTCGTGCAGGATACTATGCAAGAGGACATGATTATCGAAAATCTCGCAGTGCTGCTGACCCCCGAGGTGTACGAGTTCCGGGTAATGCTGCAGTCGTTGCGGAAGGACCGTCCCAATGACTTCGAGCCGATGCGCCCGTTTTGGCAGGGTCCTCTCGTCAAAATTATGGCGTTCGAACATGCGTACGATCTGCTGTTTCCACGGTTAAGAGTGCACATCAAATACGCCGCCGCTCGGCAGGCGCTCAGTGCGGGCATCGTAGCGGAGATGATTTTGAGTCTAGAGGGGGTCGATTCAGATGTTAATCATCGGCTCCTTGAGTGCTTTGATGCTGTCGATATCGTTGGCATCCACGCTCTTTTAGAGGAAAATCGAGATGACCAACGGGTAATTGAGGAGTCATTCGACTTGCTCTTCCCCGATGCTCCTCTGAGAAAATCTATCAAAGAGATGAAAGTCGACCTTGATCTGATTAACGAGACCTTGCTTCACCTAGAGGGGTTTTATGCTCGGGAAGTAGCCGACGAGGTTCAAGAACTGATTCAGACTTTTGAGGGGAGTGCCCTAGGTCAGGCCATTCTAGACCTTGTGGCAGTACCGACGGCCGAGCGCCCGAACTCGCGTATCCCTGAAGATATCAATTGGATGGATGAAATGGTCTATCAAATTTCAATAGCGTATCACCGTCAACATGGCATCGATCTACTAACCGCACTGCGAGAGCGATCGGTACCGGAGGCGTTGAGAGAGGAGGTAACGAATCGAGTCTTTGGGCATGAAGTGTGTGTTTCTGCCCGTGATCTCTTTATCATCCTCAAGGGGAATAAAGAGGCGGCCGCCGGCTCTGATCATGCTGAAGAGCGATTATGTAGTTACCTAGAAACCCGAGGGGCTCGTCACCGCGACAGGCTCTTGAGAGCATACAATTCACACTGGGCCCATACGCCCGGATTTGGCTCACTCTTGGACGATGTCTCCAAGTTTTTCCGTAACCCGGTGGTGAAGAAGAAGATGCTTACACTTCTGTTAGGGCTCGCTGCCGAGAGAAAGCAGGTAGCGCAAAGTCTGGTAGTGGCGTCTAGTTAAGACTATTTCGGTACGGGCGGGAGCTTTAACACCTTCCCATCTACCAGTACCTCTTTCTTCGGATCGAGTTTAGGCTTCGGTGATTCAAGTCGTGAAATCAACATCTGATCTACTTTCCTTTTTGTCCGTTCACTCTTCCCGGAATAGGGGTTACGCGGTATCTGAACGGGCACCATACTCCGCTCGCACGCATCAATAAGTACCGATAGATAGTTTTTGTAAGACTCCGGCTGTAGGTCCCTCACCTGAAGGCAGAGCTTTCGAAATTTGTCGAAGGTCTGGGATGTATCTAAATCCCCTCGATGAAGGCAGCATACCGCGTCGAGTAATCGTATCTGATCTTTCACCAGGAACTTAATATTGACGAACTCGCGAGTAGTAGCCTTATCTTTACTGACTCTGGAGGCGAGTCGAGTAATTTTAACCAGGTCATCGCTAGAGTAAGGCTCGAGGAGGAACCCGTCGACTCCCGCTTGCATGATCTCTGCCAGAGAGGAGTTCTGCGCTGAACCGCTCGGAAGAAGCATAACAAGTGACGATTCTTGAGCGTTTGTTAGCTCTCGAGCCATTGAGGCGAATTCGGCGATCTGCTCGCGAGTAAAGTGGTACGAAATAAAGATGATATCGATGGAGCGATCCCCAGCCTCAATACGGCTCAACGCATCGCGAATGGTAGCGGCATGCAGGCATGTGTCGAATTCGTTTGTAGACATCACGGCGTGCTTTAGCCGCATGCGGATGTCCGTATCATTGTTGTCGACTATGAATACGTTAAGCTTCTCCATGCACCTCTGGGGCGACGACGCGAAGGTCTATCGCGTTTTCCAAAAGTCCGTAGCGAAATTCCGGCTTTTGGAAAACGCTATCGATTCGCGGATGCGAATCAAAACAGTAACCTATAGTGATTTACGGCAAAAGC
>JAYVGZ010000037.1:0-7410 GCA_043771805.1 Pseudomonadota bacterium | reverse complement strand
CATGTCGGAAGGTTTGACGAGGGGCTTCAACATAATCAGGACGGTTACCGTTAGCGCGGCTTATAACCCGTCTTCCTATTTCACGGGCGGTACAGTAGGGCCGACCTACGATCTCAACAGCTCAGCGAACGTATTGAATGCCTCGGCAGTTGCGGCGACGAACGGGCAGACCATCGCTACGCTTAAAGATACGGCGTCTGCTTCCTTTGATGCTACTCAAGCTACCGACGCCAACCGGCCAACCCTCTCAGCCTCATTTCTCAACAGCAAAAACGTTACCCTATCCGATTCAACTGACGTTTTCGATACGATAGCAGGGCTCAACACGTTCTCCAATGCAGCTAACAGCGTATGTGTCGTTGCTGTAGTTAGACCAGTTGACGGCCTTGTGAATCACACCATTTGGAAGTGTTTCGATAACGGATTTACAGAGCAGCGAATTTACTGCGGATTCACAGGGTTGCAGCCAACCGTTGCATACTCTAGGGACGCCGTTAACTACGGTAACGCCAGGTTCGGTACCGCAATAACAGCCGATACGTGGAACGTTCTCATTTATCAAATCGACGCATTGAACGGGCAGACCGGCGTCTACATGAACAACGGCACTAACCTCGCGGTAGCAGCAGCGGGGGGAACGACCGTAGCGGGAGCATGGGCTGCGACGAACGGCACCGGATCTACTTTAATGCTCACCTCGAAGATGTACCTAGCGCACGTCTATATCCATAAAAACGCATTTCCCGACGCAACACAGAGAACGAATTTATTCGCAGCAGCTAAATCAGCCTACAATTTAACGACGTACTAAAATGGCAGCATCGGTCCCCAGTAAAGCAGCATACCAAGCAGCGACTCAGCTCTGGCACGCGAGAGCACATACGTATAGGGCATCGGGAGCGGTCGGCTGGTTAGCGGATACCACGGGCCATCAATACGACGCGGAAGCTGGGCTCTACTACGTGATGGACACCACGGGGGATACGGCCACCTGGACCTCTAGGGTCACGAGAGCTTGGCAGGAGTACAACTACTACGTAAACACCTTCGCGGTACCCGCTGGGCAGATAGCTACATACCTCATGCACCTAGACGGCTTCTTCGAGGACTATACTCGTAGTGTTACGAGGTCCCCTACTTCTGTCGCTAATGTTAACTCGATACTGACCCAAGCTCCCTACATGGTAGGCGACGGCGGCGATGACATGACGCCCGTGAATTATTCCCGAGAAGTCGCGTACGTTCTCCGCGCTCACATATTCGCTCGCAGGATGGGGATATCCCTCTCAGCCGCTCAGATCTCCAGAGAGTCTACGATGCTCACTCGGTCATTAGGGCATATCACTAAGTGGTTAGCGGGTGATTACTGCCGAACCTTCATGGCGGCGCTAACAGCTAGGTCTCTGATTGATTACTACATCTACGTATCCGCACTACCCGACATTAAGACGAAGCTAGAGGCTCTCGGTAACTACATCAGGACAAATTGCTGGAAAGCGACAGATGGATCATGGGGTGTCGGTCAGGCGTTTAGGTATCAGGACAAAATTGGAGGAGGAGAGACCGATACTAATACCGCGCCGGATCTAAGTGCGATTATCTGTCCGTTGTTCGCTTGGCTCTGGTATCAGACGGGAACTACCGCCTATAGAAACTGGCACGATGAAGCCTTTGTCGCTGGTATCCCCGTCTACTCAGGAGATACCCAGATAAGCGGGTCCTACCAGGGGACATCTACTACTCCCGCCCTTAAGCAGATCAACCAACAAACGTACTGGGCACCTCAAGGTATAATCTGGGCTGAACTCGACCCCCTAATACAAACACCAGGAGTCACCTTGCCAGTCTTACCCATTACTATCCCAAATATCGAAGGGGCGTCTAAGAGCGGAATTTGCTCTGATGCTGTTGTCACCATCACCGCTAGCGGTACTACTACTGTCGTCACCCCCGCGGCGGGGAAATATATCCTCGTTCTCGGCATTCAGTACAAGTGCGGAGTAGCTCATACGCTCACCGCGATATCGGGCTCGACCAACCTAGACAAGTACGAGTTCACGGAGACAACAGGCGGCGGCCTTAGCTTACCTACTTCTCGTAGGCCCATTTGGGTATGCCGTGTCGGCGAAGCTTTCAAACTCTCATCCACCGCCATCGTAAACGAAATATACGTAACCTACGCAGAGGTTGATTACTGGGAAATATGATAAAAACTATACTCGCGGCACTTCTCGCTTTCGTAGTATCAACAGCTTCAGCGACTCCAAGGCACTGGGGGATTGATCAACTCGGAGGGGCGAAGTACAGCGAAGTAATCGCTCGCTCTCATCCCGATGGTTTTGCGCTAGGGATATTCACGCAGAAGGAGATATTCGGTGACGGATACCCAGTAGTTGATAGAGCGCTGAGTAGACGTCAGATACCGCTAGTCCGGTACAACCTCAGATGGTCCGATAGTCATTCATTCTCAAGAGCTGACTTCCCTAAGATTCTCTCAGAAGCTAGGCGCGGCCTACCCGTAGTAAACAAGTACCCAAGTGTAGAGTGTCAATTCTCTGGCGCTACTGAACACCAGCTTAATCAGCGAGATGCTCAGGCACTAGCGGATGCGGTACTCGCGGTGATTCCAGAGAGGTGCGTATACGTCAATAATCCTTGGACTGGGAAGGGAGCGTTTATACCTCCATCAGATCGTGTGATTAACGAGGTTCACGGGAAGGATGCGAATAGGCCGAATGTAGGAGGTAAGTACAACTTCAGCTTCGATGGTAGTGACGCCTTTGATGTGAACGTTACCCCTCTAAAGAGCAAGCTCGCGGATAGCGAAGTATTCTTCTTCTGGACATCTCAGAACAATGGACGCCGTAATTCTGCCGACGCTACTCCTAGACCACAGCGTGCCTTCTGGCCTACCGACAAGCTCCTAAAAGCTCTCGCTTATCTCGCTACTGAGCAGGGTGCGGTTAGCTTACCTAAGAACTACCTCGTTAAGCCCAAGGCTGATCAGCACATGGTTCCCCCTGAGCCTAGAGCGTTGAAGCCCGTCTTCATATTCCCAGGTAAATCAGAGCGCGTCGTACTTAGGTGCTTGGGAAAGATTTACACCTCCTCAAAAGGAGAGCCATTCGTCGATGGTCGTCGTCGTTTCTACTTCCCTCTATTCGGCTACGAGATGGGAGGCCCATGTGATGTCTTTCAAGGGAATAAAGTAGGCACCACTAACCCTGGCTTTCGTCAGGGCGGCGACCGATGAGAGGCCGAGGCAAGTACGGAGCGATAAAGACCGAGGTTCACGGAATCACATTCGATTCTAAGGGTGAATCAGGGCGCTATATGGAGCTTAAGACGCTTCAGAGCATAGGCCAGATATACGACCTACAGCTCCAGGTGAAGTACGAGATATTCGCTCACGACACAAAGATATGTACCTACATCGCCGATTTCGTTTATCAGGACGTTGGTGGATGTACGGTAATTGAGGACTTTAAGGGCGTAGTTACCGCCGTCTTCAAGCTCAAGTGGAAGCTATTACAAGCCCAGTACCGAGAAGACATAGACGCCGGTAACTTACGCTTCCTTATTTCGAAGAGACCTTCACCACAGCGGCGCGCACGACTCCGAGCCCGCCAATAATAGCTCCAGTCTTAAGCAGGAGCGCTCCAATCACCTGGAACCGTGGCTCAGGTACCACTAGAGCGATCTCTCCAACAGCGGCCAGCGTAGAGCCTACAGTGCGAAGTACTCCCCTACTCTCAAATATCCAATCAAACATAAATCCTCTCTAATCTAAACACGTCTATGTTTACGGGCGGAGTTGGCGTCGGCCTAGGAAAACAACAAGCTCCCAGCGTCACCAGAATGAATATGAGACAGAACTTTTTCAGCATATTTCGGATCTCCCCCGCCATTGTACTTCAGCAGAGCGGCCTCTTTAGAGCCTCGGGAGTCTAGAAGATGCTTGAGAAATCCTACGCCAACGGTCAGATTAGTCTTCGGATCTATGAGACTAGAAAGGAAATCCTCCTTAAAACCACGCTCTCTAGCGACCTGCCCCATAATCTGCATAAGCCCCCAGGAGGTAGCTCTCGCGTTCTTCTCGGTGATTAGAGAGCAGAGCTTAGGGACATGCCCTAGCATCCTCTGAGATGATGTACCCTGGATATACTTCTCGTAGAAGGCTGGCTCGTAGCGAATAGCGAACGGATTACCATCGCTCTCCTGAACGACTACAGCCGCTACGAATTGAGGGTCTAGGCCATACGAGATAGCTACGTCGCTAATTAGGCGACCCAACTGAGTGGGCTTGAGGGATGGCAGCAGCATCGATGAATATTCCCGGAACTATAGACTTTGCGCCCGTCAGCCAGATGACTAAGAGGACGATCGTAATACAGAGGTACTTAATAACGGGGCGCAAGGAGTCTACTATCTTGTTCATCACATCAATCGGAATGTGCCCCTGTTCCCGCATCGCACGAAGCTCTGTGGAAACTTGGCCGAAACCCTCCTTGATGCACTGCTCAAGAGAGTCGAACCTCTCCTCCTGCCTGGAGTGAAGGTTGTTTAGCTCGAATTGTCCCTGCACCCCGTTACTATCCATAACTAGCAGCCCTTCTTTGTCGCCTTCTTAGCTGTTGATTTTACTGCGGTTACTTTCTTCGCTACTTTCTTTGTTGCTTTCTTCATCTTGTTTAACCTAATAATTAAGGTTGTTGTTTATAGGTGAGTGGGAAATTTATGAGAGATGGAACACCCTGGGGACGGATAGCGATATTTATAGTCTTCGCTGCTGGAGCGGCTATGTATGAGCCTGGTTTCGCTAGGTCTAATGGATGGGACATATTTAGCTGCCTTCTCCTGGGGCTTGTCGTCGGCTATTGGCTTGGGCTGGAATCTTTCCGTACCGTCGCATAAGCTCAATTAAGTCAGCTCTCTCCTTCTTCGGAGCACCCTTGTACATCTTTAATAGAGGGTTCTGATTCGCTTCGATGACTCCCTTCTTTATCTGAGAGGAACTAGGCGAAACCTTCGCAGAATCCGGCTGTCCCGCATTGTAGTCGTTCATCTCTTGAAGCAGAGACTTCACTCTATCTCTATCCTTTCTATTGATAGCATCAGCGAGAAGCGAGTTGAAATCTTTTGGGCTATAGGCTGATTGTCTATCAAGCTCGAACTTGTCTCTGTTGAAACGATTCTCTCTCCCGAGCCGAGAAGGTACGAAGCTACCCGCTATTAGGCCTAGCTCAGAATTTGTGGGATTCTCTAGGACCGGATCTCCCTTCGCGTTATCAATGCTACCAGTAGTCAAACCTCTCGCCGCCTTGAGGAGCCCTCGTATAGCTCTCGGAGCTGCTATCTCCGCTGCGATAAGAGGATTGTCTTCCGTCCGATATGCGTCGACAGCCTTCGGAAGTCGGTTGCCAATATAGTCAGCTAAGGGGCCGAGTAGCTTAATCCCATTGTTAGAACTCTTAGAGTCGAATGACGGCACGTATTCTCCAGTAGACATTGAGCCGCTCATGTCTATACCTACTGCTGTAGGGAGTCCGTACAAAATTCGTTCTGACCATTGCTCGTCGCCCATCCACCTACCGAGCGCCTTGCTTGGCGAAAATCCAAACACTCCAGCGGCTTGTTCCACGAGCCTCGCGAAAGGTAGCGCCATAGCTCCACCTAGGGACATTGTAGCAGCTAGACTTAGCCCCACTACCGGCCAGTCTTTGCGGTTCACGTTGTCCCGAAGAAACCGGAAGTAGTTTAGTTGAAACGGTTTGTAGTGAGTGACTACACGAGCTACTCCACCAGTGAGATTTTGAGACCTATTAGCGACAGTCTGATCGAACTGAGTCGTCTCTACGAAGTTCTTAGCGTAGTCGAATAGAGCGTCACCCTTAAGCCCTTGAGCCTTTCCTATCTCCCTACCAGCCGTAAATGCATACGTCCTATTGGCCTTCTCCGCGGCAGAGAACATGAACATCATTCCGTCAGCGAGTGAAGGAGTACCATCAATCTTACGGCGGAGGTTATAGAGTTCGCTAAGACCCTCAGCATCGATAACGCCAATCTTATGAGCCTTATCCAAATCTCCGAATAGCGCGGGGTCTATCTTTCGAGTAATCCCCTTCGCGTACTTTCCGCCTATTCTATCTGCTAGATAAGCGAAGCTTTGTAAGGTAGCTCGATTACTTACTACTCCAGCCTCTACCGCGCCCCTAGTATAACCGTAGACCTTCGAAAGCTCCCCCGTCATCTTAGGTGCCGTGACCGTAAGCGTCTGAGTAAGGTTAGTGTAAGCAGAGGAGAGGACTGCCCCTAAGTTCATCACGTTAGTAAACTTCAGAGCTGCGCGAGTAGCGCCAGCATCCTTACCAGTGAGGAGATTCTCTCTATACTTCTTCGTGTACGCTTTTAGGTTCCCGTCTGGTAGTCGGTTGACTATCTCATCGAGTACGACACTAGCCTTCTCACGAGCTGCGAATTTGCTTAGACCGAGAACGTAGTCGATAGAAGACTTCTGAAGATTCTCCTCGTATCCAGCTACCCCTGCCTTCTTAATGAGGTGCCTTCCCCATCCAGTTACGGGCCTATCCTTAGCAATCTCTGTCCACTTGTCGGAGTTGAAAGAGTTCAGGGCCTCTGACATATTGAGAGGCATATCCGAATACCCCTCTAGGTCGATCTCTGGCATCGCAGAAGCTTTGGCCTCTATCCCTTGTTTCTTGAGTTCCTTCACTAGCTTTCTAGCCGCAGAAGGCGAATCTCTATGATCTCTAAAGGTAGTAATCCCCTTCGCATCTTTAGCCTCTATGCTGTACCTTTCTCCGTATCTTCGTGCGGGGAAGTAGTTCGTGTCCCTCATCCCGTCGATGTAGTCATTCACGTCGGAATTGTACTTCTCTAGGTTATCAGCACCGTTTATCTTCCTGCCCTTACTGAGTAGAGTGCCGCGCAGAACCTCAAGACCGTCGTTCATCGTCTCTCGAAACGAAGCTACCGCAGCGATGTCTTTAGGTGTCATTCCTACAGCGGCTAAATCTGCGTCACTGAACTTAGGAATAGGAGCGCCGTTCTTAGCGAACTCTAGGCTAATCTCTCCAGACTTACCCAGGAACGCATCAACTAGCGCGGGGTTATCAGCATTGAAGTAGGGCTTCATTCGCTCAGTAAGATCCGAAGCGACAGCCCTCTCCGTCTCGACAAGCCCTCTACCACCTTTGTAGTAGGCATCACCGACTTCAGGGAACTTATTGGAGATAGTTCTAGGGAAGGCTCCGTTTCGGATATACGAGAGTGCGCGATCTATACCAGGTACTTTCCGTTGTCCATAGAGACGCCCCTCGAACCATGCTTGGTCAGTCGGAAGCGGGTTGATATCAGAGTTATTGACACGAGCGAGGATTGGCTCAGCTA
>JAYVGZ010000036.1:0-3294 GCA_043771805.1 Pseudomonadota bacterium | reverse complement strand
TCCGATGCCGGTTACTGCTGAACCGAAAGAGCCGTCCGGGCCCGGAGAGAAGGAAAACAGAGTGGTAGAGCCATTCGTGCCGTCAAGTAAAGAGGCGCTACCAGTCCCTGAGGCGAAAGAAGGGGGTGCCCCAACTAGGAAATCAGATCTGATAGGAGCACTCAGTTCGTTTCGAGGAAAGCACGCGAGGGCGCGGCCGAATTGCGCATCGGTAGAGCCACTGAGTGGGCCGTAGAGTCGGATAGGCTGGGCAATGCTTATGCTAGACAACGAGACGTTGACTAGAAGAAGTCCAATACGCAGTAGGTGTTTTGCCTTCATAAAAATCTGCAGAGTTTCAGTCATTGTTGGTCAAGGCCTGGAGTTGTCGGTCTTAGTCGGGCGAAAAAATAACTACGAGTTTTTCTTACAATTCTAAGGACTCTTGTACCTCTCACGGGGTAAGAGTTGCGATATCAAAATTCAGTGGCGAAAGGATCCCTTAATGATCAGAGAAACTCAACAGGTTGCTTCAGTCGATTTGGGATCTTTTCGGTAACCGTTCAGGCATCGGCAGTAAAATTCGCCACGCGACCATACCCCTTAGGGGTCGATTTACGGAGTAAATCGGGGGTGAAAACAACTAGCCGTTCACAAAAGCAGTCAACGAGCGATCAGCTCGTTGTCGACGAAAGGTTCGCCTGACTGCAAAAGTTGCGCTCGTAACAGCTTTGATTTGTGAACAAAAATATACCCGTGAACGGATACTCTTTTCGGGAGGGCAGGGCAAATCTGCTGAGATAACCGAGGGCTATCCGCGGGTGTTTTGATTTAAATCAGAAGGGGGGAGCGCGCATCTAGTCGGCAGCGGGCTCTGCTTCGGAGTCAACAACGGATTCATCCTCAACTAGGTGCACCTGCCCCTCACTCACTGACACTTGTGTCAGTACGATCCCAAGCTCCTGTCGATACCGTTTGATAGCTCTCTCTTGCGCTCCACTAACGAGGGTCAACGCAACACCGTGCTCACCGGCGCGCCCAGTTCTGCCGACTCGGTGGAGGTAAGCATCACTTTCAGTAGGCACATCGAGATTAAAGACGTGAGAAACTCCTTTAATGTCGAGCCCCCGTGCTGCAATGTCGGAGGCAATCAGCACCTGCACCTTTCCGCTTCTGATATCATCCATAGCGCGTTTCCGTTCTTCCTTTTCACGGGCGCCGTGGATGTCCGCAACCCTCATTTTGTGGTGAGCTAGTTTGCTTGCGAGAATTTCGGCAGTTTCATTCTTGTGAACGAAGATCATACTTCGAGTGGCTTTCATTGCATGGATCAGTTTTCGTACTAGTTCCGGTTTGTCTCGCTCTTCGCAAACAAGATAAAGGTGTTCAATGTTCGGGTTGACCGGAGACGAGCCGGCTTCGATCCTTACAAGGTTGGGAGCCAAGGTCGCGATTGCTTCTGCGCTCTCGCTTTGCTCCGTTGCTGAGACGAATACGAGAGATCGCTCTTTCAAGGTTGATTTGATTATGGCGCGTAGATCGTCGAACCCCTCGGAGGCAAGCAGGCGGTCTGCCTCGTCTACAACGATTGTGCGCACGTAGTGGGCCTTAAGCTTCCCTTCTTCAATTAGATCTCGAATACGACCCGGCGATCCAATCACTACATGGGGCTTTTTCTTTAACTTATCGAGTTGACGATCCCTCGGCGTTCCACCTATCAGCAGTACGACCCTAATCGGTAAACCAGAGAACTGCGAGAGATCCGTGCATTGTCGTTGTATCTGAATGGCAAGCTCGTGGGTCGGTGCAACGACAATCAGTTGGGCGTTTGCGAGGGTTGGATCAATTGTGGCGTAGAGAGGGAGTAGGTAGGCTAATGTTTTCCCGGTTCCCGTTTCGGCCCTCAAGTATGACTCTTTCTGTGTGGCAAGGACGGGAATCGCTGCTACTTGGATCGGTGTTGGTTCGGTGATCGACTGTTTTTCGAGCGCAGAAACGAGTGCGGGGAGGACGCCCAGGTCGGTGAATGATTGAGTCATAGTGAATCTTCTTGCCAGAAGTAATTTGCCCTAATGCTAGATGGTAGAATGTCCTGCTTCTCTGACAGCAGAAATTCGCGTGAGAGCGTCAAGTATACCGTTTTTGGGACTGGCAGTCACATCTTGCGAATTCGGTGTCCGTTGCGGGGCAGCGGGGGACAAAGGCAGGGAGTTTCTTGTAAATAACGCGAGTAAATCATGGCAAAAAAAAGAGTCGTAGTACTAGGTGCTAGCCCTAAAGAGGATCGGTATTCGAACCAAGCCGTGAAGCTCCTTCTTGAGGGGGGGTATGCGGTAGTTCCGGTGAATCCGGAGGCTCACTCTGTAGCGGGGCTTACCACGGTCAAGAGACTGGAGGACGTGAGCGGCCCGATAGATACTGTTACCATGTACATCAATGGTGATCGGGGCGTCGAGCTCACCGCGGCGTTGCTCGTGTTACGCCCACGGCGAGTTATCTTTAATCCTGGAAGTGAGTCGAGTGCTCTAGCGGCGGTATTACGCGATAGCGGGATCGATGTGGTTGAGGGATGCACTCTTGTAATGCTTCGGACGGGGCAGTTTTAATCTTTCAAGCTATCCGCATAACGGGCCACCCCCAGTCAGTGGCGCGTGAACCGTATCAGTGCAGCTCATTTTCCACTTGTTGAAGGACACTCCGACCTCGACCCTTTCATTTTTAGTTCGGGTCGTTCCACTTACTCCGTTACTAACGGAGATAGATTGATCCAAGCAGCTTGTCGAATCAGGATGGTTCGAGGTGGACGACTGGAATTCCCCTAAGGGGAATTCCAGTCAACGCGATCTCAAACGTATCTGTTTTTGAAGAGCTGCAATAAGTTTTTTTCGTAACTCGCATCGCTCAGCCATATTGCTTCGCGAAAGCCTGCTTCAGAATCGACTTCTCAATCATGGAGGGGCATGATACCTCTTCCACGATTAGCCATCACGAAACGGAGCACCTATACTAAGGAGGCGGATGAATAGGCTACAACTACCCCAAACATTATTGCCCGCCTCCTTAGTTTTTTTGCTGCTTTTGCGCGCATCCGCGCGCTACTTACTACCTGGGTGCCTATCTCAGAATACACCAATTTGTAGCCTATTCAGGCGCCCAGGTAGTAAATGAAATTTCCTTTTTTATTGGCCGTGACTTCTGCCTTCGTAGCACTTTGTTTGACCGAGCTAACTTTTGCCGAGGGAGCTTCCAACGGTACCTCTATATATGACGTCCCAGTTCGAACGATTGAGGGGAAGGAGCAAACCTTGGCGCCCT
>JAYVGZ010000035.1:0-12882 GCA_043771805.1 Pseudomonadota bacterium | reverse complement strand
TCGAGCACTGTATCCAAAACGCGGTTCAACCAATGTGGGATTGTTTCACCAATAACGTTGGATCGATGGGATTGTGCCGCACCAGTGGCTTTGTGGCAGCACGACCGGCGTATGCGTTCTACACCTTTGACAAGTGACCCTCATGTCTCGGCACTATTACAACCTTGCATTTAAATTTTTCGACATGGCAGCTGAGCACCGTGGCGTGCCAGCTCTTTGCTATTCAGATCGTCTTATCACGTATCTTGAGTTGGCGGACATTTCCGAAAAAATTGCGCTAGCGTTACTACGCAAAGGACTAAGTCGAGGTGATGTGATCGCAATCGGCCACAGTAAAAAGCCGCTCGCATACGCTCTAATGTTGGCAACTCTTCGCTTAGGGCTGCCTTATGTAAACATCGATCTCGGTTCTCCAAGTGCACGCAACGCACTCATCCTATCTAGTTGTCGAGCCGCAATAATTTTTTTTGACGATCGTGATTTCGAGTCATCGTTGCAAAAACTAGCTGACGATCAAAACTGCCCGTTGTGCTTTCTGGATGAAGAGAAACTACCCGAGGTCTCAACTGGGGACAGTGTTGCCCTATTGAATGCGACGACCTGTGTGGATGGTGCCTGCATCGCCTATATTATGTTTACGTCGGGATCCACTGGAGCGCCTAAAGGTGTGGCCGTAACTCACCAAAATATCTTGCATTTCATTGAATGGGGACAGAAGAGATTCATTCCTGGGCCTCAAGCAAACTTTGCCAACCTGAACCCGATGTATTTTGACAATTCTGTTTTTGACTTTTATGTCAGCTTGTTTTCCGGTTCGTCTCTTACCCCGATTTCACGCGAACTTCTGAATAGGCCATATGAGTTAATCGACTATGTAAACAGCATGAAATGCTCAGTCTGGTTTTCGGTCCCATCTCTTCTGATGTACCTGATGACTATGAAGGCGCTTTCGGTAAAAACTCTACCACTCATTCGCCGCATAGTTTTCGGGGGCGAGGGATATCCCAAACCTGAGCTCAAGAAGTTGTACTCCATGTTTTCTCCCCAGGCGGAGTTGGTGAATGTGTATGGCCCCACAGAATGCACCTGTATTTGCAGCGCTCATACGATCGTTGATGATGATTTTCTTGATATGCAGGGCCTTCCCATGCTGGGGTATCTGAACCAAAACTTCGACTTTCAAATTCTTGATGAGAATGGCAACGAATCAACCGTCGGTGAACTTTGTCTCATCGGACCGAATGTAGCGTCCGGTTATTTCAATGATCCTGAACGAACTGCATCGTCTTTTGTGACTATGACCTCGTCGAAACGGTATCTGAAGCGAATGTATTGCACCGGTGACTTGGTTCGTATCGATGCTGGACGATTGCACTTTGTTGGTCGTAAAGACAACCAGATTAAACATATGGGCTACCGTATCGAGTTAGAGGAGATCGAGCATGCCCTGATGAGCTTAGCGCACGTTGATCAAGCAGCCGTCATTTACCTTCGAAGCCACGTTATCCATGGGAAAATAATTGGATTTGTAGCTAGTTCGATGGGCATCGACGAGCAGGAAATACTCGGAAAGCTCAAAACTATCCTTCCTGAGTACATGCTTCCAACTCAGATTATTGGGCTACGGCGACTTCCGAAAAATCAGAACGGCAAAGTGGACAAGCAGCAGCTCCGCGAAAGCTTAGAGTGAAAGTATGGAGAAACCAAGGCGACTCCACATTGCTCAGATCCTCCGCTATGGGGTCGTCGGTACTTCGACTAATCTTCTTGGCTACCTCGTCTATCTTGCGGTGACGCGGTTGGGGATTGAACCAAAGCTCGCAATAACCATTTTTTACCCCCTCGGTGTTGTGTACGGCTATATCGCGCACAAACGTTTCTCTTTTCGCCATACCAGTCCGGCAAGGGGCCTAACTCTGCCCGTCCGCTATACGCTAGTTTACCTCTGTGGCTATTTGCTGAACTTAGGGCTCATGCATCTCTGTCATGATCGATTGGGCTATTCCGACGCTTTGGTGCAATTATTTGCGATTTTCGCCGTTGCCACTTTTCTCTTTCTTGCTCTGAAATTTTTTGTGTTCGAGGACCCGGAAGGAAATCTTCCCTCGGGAATGCCGCCGCACTAATCGCGTTACTCATTTTTTTTTGTGCATACGACAATCCAGACGTTTTGCTGAATACCAAAATACTCATCATCACAAGCTCCGAGAGAAAAATTTTCGAAGTATTTGGAGAAGCAGCTAACAATCTCCTCTTTGTCCTCGAAAACTCGGAAAATTGTGCCGTTTCGAAGCCCTAGTGGGTCGTTTATAATCTCCATATACCCTCCTGGTATTTTTCGGGCACCCGCCAAGACGTACGTACTCGGTTTCGGTAGAGAGGCCACTAACACACCACCTGACGAAAGGACTCGAGCAACCTCCGATAGAGTTTTGTCAAATGAATCACAGGCTGAAGCCACATAGTAAAGCGAGTGACATGCGAGGACGTAGTTGAAATATCCATCTTCGAAGGGAATACTGTCGTTGCGACCAACTCGTAACTCTACCGGGATACCGAGCGTGTCGAATTTGGCCAACGCCAAATCTTGAATACTGTCTGAGATCTCAACGCCGTGTACCTTTAAGCCAAGGTTGCGCAAGAGAGGGAAATTTCGCCCATCTCCGTACCCCAGGTCGAGGACCCGACCATCAAGATATCTGGACCGATCCATAGCAAGATTTGGATACGTGCCTAGAAAGGTTCTGACCACGAACTCCACGGGATATACGTGCTTGAAGGCACTCCTGGAAGAATAGTAGTCCGTATAAGCATTTTCAATTGACTTCTTCATATCAGGTACACTCACGGAGACTGACTAGCGCTACACAACCAATCCAACACCCATAGCCGTGACGTCGATGAGTGGATACCATGACCGTATGCCCCGTTTACAGGCCAATTTTGCCGACGACGATCACGCTTGAATCGAAATAATCGCCGCGACCAAGTTTTATTTGTGACTTGGGCAAGGAAAAGGGACTTGGTAGATCGACTTAAGGGGAGAGGAACCGAGCAAATGATTTACTTGTTCTCTTCTTTATTTGCTTCTGGGGAGGAATCGGTCGCCCCCTCCTCCTTCGTATCCTCCGCCCACAGCGGATACCGAGTCGAATACCGCGCATCATCAAAGATAACCTGCACACCCGTCCGATTCCGCATATTCACGAACAAGGGCGCCTTCAAATTTGCGGTAGTAAGCCTCGGATCAGAGCGCACGGTAACGATAATGAGGATTGCGTACTCGTCGTCCTCTTTGAAATCTGTCTCTTTGTCACCAATCGGCGGCTTAACGTCGAACTGTTGTCCAAACTCAAAACCATCCACAACGACGAATGCTAAATTAGGTTCGTCTACGGAGTGTAGCCAAGAGAACGGATGTTTATGCTCAAGCATCACGTACTTGTGGGCCTTCGGAAACCCAATCACGCCGGAGGGAAACTCCATGACACTATCCGCAGGCACGCTAAGTTCACCGAACCGCGAGCTGGTAAACGTAATCACCTTGTTTTGGCTTTCAGTTTCCTGGCTCATGACTCTCCCTCATCATTTGGAGGGACTTCTCCGTCTTCTTCGTCATCGCGTCGCTTCTTGCGTTTTACGAAAACCTTAGGCTCAACTGTCGGTGCTGCAACGATTGAAGTCCGAGAGGTCTTAAGTGAGCGCTTTTCGGGTTGAACCGTTCGCGCGACACCTTTCCAACTTCCGGACAGCTGATCGAGAGCACTCCCCGACATCTCTGCCTCCGCGGCCTTCTGGTTTTCCTCTAAGATCTGGACATAAATCTCCTCGCGGTAGATGCGAAGCTCCGATGGAGCATCGATTCCAACACGAATTTGATTTCCCTTGATCTCAACTATTGTGACCTTGACGCTATCTCCGATGTAGAGACTTTCGCCCGGCTTCCTGGTCAGAATCAACATTTGGTCACCCGCCTTCCCTGGCTTTGTTACTGTATCTAATAAAGTAAGATGTAGTTTCCCTCAAAAGAGGTCTAACGTATTGAAGTGCCCCCAGCAAGGTGAAAAATGTAAGGATTTCGAAGCAGTATCACAGCTACTTATCGCCCCTCGCGACTCGCGCTATCAACCGCTGTTCTTTTCGCAGCACCCCTAGCTTTGGAGGAACTTAACAAGGAGCGCTTGGGCAGCCGAGACGTCAGCCCGGTGCACCGTCTCGGTTACGGTATGCAAATAGCGCGTAGGGATTGAGATAGCTCCCGTCTTCACACCTGCTCGTGAGCGCTGAATCGCGCCCGCGTCCGTTCCACCGCGTGGAAGAACCTCGAACTGATGCTTAATTTTGTATTTCTTAGCGAGCGCTGTGAGCTTATCTACAATCTCCCGCGAGCATATAACCGATCCGTCCATGACCTTGATAGCCGCGCCTAATCCTAAACTCGTTACTCTCTGCTCAGCAGATGAGCCCGGGGTATCACCGGCGACCGTCGTATCGAGCGCAAGGCCGATGTGCGGGTCTACACCGAACGTGCCTGGGACGGCTCCGCGAAGTCCGACCTCTTCCTGGACCGTAAACACACCGAAGATATCATTCTTTGGTCTCTTGAGTGCTTGCATTGCTCGTATGCCGACATAGACCTGGACGCGGTTGTCGAGACATTTCCCCGTCGCATACTCCCCAATCTCTGCAAAGGAAGCATCCAGGGTAACCATATCGCCGACTTGAACCATCTGTTTGGCTTTTTTCCCGGCTATACCCAGATCCACAAAAAAATCCGCGACTTCTTTGTAAACACGGCGGTCATCTGGAGAGGCCACATGCTGCGGCCGACCTGAGGCGTTGAGCACTCCGCGAATCGCCCCTTTAGCCGTATGCACTACGACCCTCCTTGCATAGAGGTTTCTTGTGTCGAATCCGCCTACTTCCTGCAGCCGCAGAAAGCCACGATCGTCGATATAGCTCACATAGAAGCCGATCTCGTCCATGTGCGCAGCAAACATGACGCGCTGCTTCTGCTTGGAACTGCCCTCTACGAAGGTGACCACATTTCCAAGAGCATCAACTGTTATCGAGTCTACCTTCCCTTTGAGCTCCCTGATAACGATTGCGCGAATCGCGTCCTCTCGCCCCGAAACACCAGCCGCTTCCGACAACTCTTTGAGTAGTTCCATAAGTCCACGCTTTTTAAAATGCCAACACCAAGATACCCCGATTAGATGCCCTGAACTTGGCAGAATGCTCTAGAAACTGGTCAACACAGTGCTTAGTCTCAGAGAGTGGCGGAATTTGTGCGTAGTGTGAAATACTTTACACTCAAACGTCGGCTTAATTTTTAGCTGGCCTGCATCACTCATAGGTTTTCGTAGCGAGAGGGTGAAGCGCTTGGATAGACGTAGGAAACATCGAGAATCGCGGGCGACACTGTGGTGAACCACAGCGAGGTCGCGATTGTTGATGTTTCCGAAGTATATCCGAGCGATGCGCCCTCGCAGTAGAAAACCTATGAGCGATGCAGGCTAGCGTGCTTCGTTTCCGATTTAGTGCGTGAGGAAAAGATGACCCGTATTGTGTTGTTCCTTCTGACAAATATTCTCGTAGTGGCGACGATAAGCATAGTGCTTTCACTGTTGGGCGTGAGTCGCTACACGACAGGCACTGGCCTTGATTATCAGACCCTAGCGATTTTCTGTCTGGTCTGGGGAATGACTGGCTCGATTGTGTCGCTCTTACTGTCAAAAGTGATGGCAAAATGGAGCATGGGAATCCAGGTAGTGGATCGGTCTTCCCCTCAATTTAGTTGGCTGGTCACGATGGTTGAACAGCTCTCGAACAAAGCAGGTCTTCCCAAAGTGCCTGAGATCGGAGTGTACGACAGCCCCGAGGTAAACGCTTTCGCTACTGGCCCCTCTCAGCGGCACGCACTGGTGGCCTTCTCTTCGGGACTTCTTCAGGCCATGTCTCGCAATGAAGTAGAAGGCGTTGCTGCTCACGAACTTGCCCACATTAAGAACGGAGACATGGTGACAATGACGCTCCTTCAAGGGGTGATGAACGCCTTCGTCATGTTCTTCGCGCGAATTGTCGCGTTTGCTGTCTCACAAGGCACCCGAGAAGAGAACCGTTATATGGTGCGTAGCTTGGTGACCTTTGTTGCCGAGATCGTCTTGGGCCTCGCCGGTATGATGGTTGTGTGTGCTTTCTCCCGGTGGCGTGAATTCCGAGCTGACCGTGGCGGTGCACAATACGCCGGCAAAAATGACATGATTGCCGCACTTCAGCGGTTGGCTGCTAATCGTGAAATGTATGATACCCAACCGGGTCTTGCTGCGTTTAAGATCTCGGGGCCTCGTAGCACCTGGTTTTCTACCCATCCGCCATTAGAGGTCAGAATTAAGGCTCTCAGAGAGGCTTCTATATAATCTGGTGGGGCCTCTCGTCTTTGCGGACGACGACACTTAACGGGCCACGCCCCACGTTGTGAACGTGGCCCGGCTTGGCCTTATTTCTTTGGGAACAGCTTGTCCAAAGTTTCATTCCAAGTAGCGAGCTTAGCCGCTACCTTGGGAGCAGCAAACAGCGCTGAGGTGTCTCCATGAATAGTCACCTTCGTAATGGTATCACCACCCGCAATCGCATCAACTACAGCTTGTCCTTCAGTAACCTTACCGAAGACTGAGTGCTTGCCATCAAGCCAAGGTGTTGCGACGTGGGTCACGAAGAACTGACTACCGTTTGTTCCTGGCCCCGCATTGGCCATCGACAGTATTCCAGGAACTGAGTGGGTTAAGGACTTGTCGAACTCATCCTCAAATTTGTATCCAGGGCCACCGGTGCCAGTGCCCTGAGGGTCTCCACCTTGGACCATAAAATTCGGGATGACACGGTGGAATTTAAGTCCATCGTAAAACCCGCGCTGAGCGAGGTTTACCCAGTTAGCTACCGTTACTGGTGTTTTATCTTCCGTAAAGGCAACTTCTATCTTTCCCTTACTTGTTTCGATCGTAGCACCTAGCTTCTGAGCCGACGCCATACTCGCTAAACCAAGAAATACTCCTGCTACCGTGAGCAAAGAAAAAAGCATGTTTCCCCTCTCCATATACTACCTTCCATTGATTTCATCTGTCCGACTGAACAATCCGACCCCAAGCACCGCACCCTTCGCCGAGAGAATCGAATTCACGTTCGATCTGAACCTCGCCGGAGCGCCCAAACAAAACGTTTGATGCACCTGGAAAGCGGTACTCGTGGTCAACAATTTATCTGCCATGAAATACCCGATGGCCGCCGAAAACGCCATGTTCACCCCCAAGCCAATAGCATTTGTCCAATTCCAGCTTTTCTGTTATCTCCTGATAGTGCCAGTTCTCTGGCTACAATTGACAACAACGTTACATTCCAAGAGCGATTGCATAGTATGAATTACACATTTTCAAAGAGCATTTCCAAGCTGTCCCTGGCACTAGTCGTTGCCTTGGGTGCAAGCCTTAACGCAGCTTCCGCTGAGCTTCCCGACAAAGATTTCTCTTCTGCTATGGAGAAGTACCTCATTTCTGACGCTGGCCAGGAAAAAATCGGCAGCGCAATGGAGAAGTACTTCCAGAAGAAGCAGCAAGAGGCGATGAAGCAGCAGCAACAGCAAGAGGGTGCCGAACTCGAGACTCAGTTCAAAAACCCGGTCAATGTTGAAGTAGGGAAAAGCCCGATTGAAGGACCAGCTGACGCAAAAATTACTATCATCGAGTTCTCGGATTTTCAGTGCCCTTACTGCCGTCGTGGATATGAGACGATGGAAGAAGTGAAGAAAATGTATCCGGGCCAGATTAAGCTGGCCTTCAAGCACTATCCACTTCCGTTCCACAAGGAAGCAGAGCCAGCTGCTAAGGCCGCTTGGGCTGCTCAACAGCAAGGTAAATTCTTCGAGTACCATGCCCTCCTCTTCAAGAACCAGGACAAGCTTGGTACGCAGTACTACCTCGATGCTGCAAAAGAGCTAAAGCTTGACGTGGATAAGTTTCAGAAAGACGCTGCCTCAGAAGCGGCCGCCAAGCAGGTTAAGGAAGATTCAGAGCTTGGAGCTAAGAATGGAATTCAAGGTACTCCTGGATTTTTCGTGAATGGTATAGCCGTCAAGGGTGCCTATCCAGCATCTCACTTCAAGACCATCATCGATCGTTGGCTTCAAGGTGATACTGCCAAGAAGTAGGTTTGCAGCAGTAGGGCAGCTCATACTGTGCCTACGTTGTGCTGGTTTTTCTAGCCACCTTGTGCATCTTTAAAAGGGAAGCCAAGGTGGCTGGGAATTTTCGGTTATTGAGGGGACCTGACAGGTCACTTTTTTTATACTCCTCTCACACATTTGGCCGGGACTACCTGTCTGTGATACCGTCACAGCACGATTTTTGGACTGGATACAGCGGGTAACATGAGCGGTAACGGCGGTTCAACTCGAAAGGCTTTCGGCATAGTAGTCAGCGGTGGCCCTGCCCCCGGTATTAACTCTGTCATTAGCTCAAGCGTGATTGAAGCCTCCAATCGTGGCTACCAAGTCAAAGGCCTTGTAAATGGATTTCGCGATATCACAATGGGTGAGGCTGGGTGCGTAGTTGACCTGAAGGCTGACAACGTCTCGAGCATTTACAGCAAGGGTGGCTCGATCATAGGGACATCACGATTCAATCCCTTAAAAGACAAGGAGCACACAGACAGTTTCATCTCTGCGCTCAGCGCGAACAACATCGACAAGCTTATTGTCATCGGTGGTGAGGGGTCCGCGTACTTAAGCCTCAAACTCTCACGGCTCTACCCAGACCTCGCCGTCGTTCACGTCCCCAAAACAATCGACAATGATCTGATTTTACCGAACAAGTATCCAAGCTTCGGGTTCGAAACTGCTTTGCATGCGGGTACAAAGATCGTTGAAACACTCCGTGAAGACGCGAAAACCTGTCGACGGTGGTTCATTACGACGACGATGGGACGAAAGGCGGGCTTCCTCGCCCTTGGAATAGGCCTTGCGGCAGGCGCCACCTCTACCCTTATACCGGAAGAGTTCACCGGTTTTGCACCCACCCCGCACGACATTGCCTCGATAGTTTTCTCAACCATGCGAAAACGTATCTCCATGGGGAAAAATTACGGCGTGATCGTACTGGCTGAGGGCATCCTTGATTGCATCGATCCGATTGCAAGCGCTGAGCTACAGGCGTGTTCTCGTGATGAACTTGGCCGCATTCGATACTCCCAGATTGAAGTAGGCGACGTTCTTATTCCTCTTTTGAAAGAGATGCTCAAGGCGTCGAAGATGGACGGTCACATGATTCGGAAAAACATCGGCTATGAACTTCGCTGCTGCGATCCAATTTCATTCGACATTGAATACACCAAGTTCCTTGGTTACGGAGCAGTGCAGCATATTTTGGGTGGGCACAGCGGAATCATGGTAACTCGAGACTTCGATAAGCTTGGCTTTATTCCGCTCGAGTCTATGGCCAGTGGGGATGGTCTTATTACTTCTCGCAGAGTAGACCTTTCGTCCGACCTCTACCGAGTGGCCCGCAGCTTTATGATCCGTTAGGAGGTCCCTTGTTACTCAGAGGAACCGCGATTGTCTCGGCTCTTACGCTCCTAAGCCGGATACTTGGTTTCATAAGAGACCTCTTGGTTGCTCGGCTGCTCGGCGCTTCGATGTTTGCGGACGCATTCTTCGTCGCCTTCAGAATACCGAACCTGTTAAGAAGCTTTATTGCTGAGGGGGCGTTGACATCGGCGTTTGTACCAGTCTTCTCCTCTTCTTTATCCCATGGCAGACCTTCCGCCCAAGCAACGCTAAGTCGTATCTCTGGCTTCCTTCTCTGCCTCACCCTCCCTATCACGGCGCTCGGTATTCTTTTTGCCCCTGAAGTGATTCATTTTATGGCCCCCGGATTCTCCGCGGATGACGAGAAGCTTGCCCTCGCTATTTCACTCACGAGGTGGATGATGCCGTACATCGTCTGCGTTAGTTTAATTGCCCTCCTGAATTCAGCACTCAATGCATGTGGAATTTTTGGTGCATCGGCGTCGGCTCAAATAATCATGAACATTGTACTCATTCTCGGTGCGCTGTGCGCCTCACCATTCCTTCCGCACACTGCCACACTACTCTTGGCAATCTCCGTATTGGTCGGTGGAATAGCTCAGCTTGTCGCCCAGATTCCCGCCTGTCGCCGTGCGGGACTCAGCTGTTTTCCTACGTTCAACATATTTTCGACGGATGTTGGTGAAGTCATTAAGTTGATGCTACCTGCGACCATTGGCGCCTCTGTCTATCAACTTTCCATTTTCTTTAGCACTATTCTTGCGTCTTTTCTGGCCGAAGGAAGTGTGTCGTGGCTATTTTATGCAGACCGCGTAGCACAGTTCCCAATAGGAATATTCTCAATCGCCCTTGCATCCGTCCTCCTTCCGGCTCTCTCTCGTACATCCGCCTCAGCAAACTCAGTAGAATTCACCAGCAACCTTGCTAATTCGATTCGATATACAAGCTTTATCATTATTCCAATGAGTGCTGGTATCTGGGTGCTCTCGCTGCCAATTGTGCGACTTCTCTTTGAACGAGGCGAGTTCTCTTTTGAATCCAGCATCAGAACCAGTCAAGCTCTACAGGCCTTGGCTTTAGGATTGTGGGCAACAAGTTGTCACTCCATGATCGTGAGAGCGTTCATCGCAAAGAAAGATACAATTACTCCCACTGCGATCGGAGCTTGCTCGCTGATCGTGAGCCTCTTCTTCTCTCTCCTTCTTATGGGTCCAATTCTCTACGCAGGAGATAGTTCGCTAGTGATCTTCTTACAGAAATCTCAACGCTCTCTGGAAAATTATTTTCCAGGGGTTCCATCTCTTGGTCACGTTGGCTTAGCGCTAGCCTCCAGCCTTTCCGCTTTTAGCTCTCTAGCACTGGTCCTCCTCTTCTTCGGCATTAGAATTGGACAATTCCCGTGGAGTACTGTGCTGCCTTCAACTTTGCTCAGCCTTGCTTCCGCAGTAGTCATGGCCTGCATCCTTCAGCCCCTTGTAGGCCTTGTTACGGTACCTTGGTTGCAATGTCTGATCGCGGTTTCCGCCGGCAGCCTTGTTTATATCGGATCGCTCTTCCTCGCTGGTTCTCGAGAGCTTGCTGAAACTTCTCATTTAGTGTGCAGTTTTCTGCAACGTTCTACGACGGGCTCCCCATAGCCAAAAGCCCTTAATACCTCACCACCCGCACACTCTCTTTCCGAGGAAGTAGCGGTGGCAACTGTGCAACCATTCTCCCACCAAGCGGTAATTTTTCGTAGTCAGACTCACGTACAAAGAAATACTGGCCAGAGACGGGCAAGAAACCAACAGCTTCCTCAATCGATCGGGTTCGAAATTTCAAGATCTCTCGATATATCCCTTCAACATTAAAGCGCCCTTTAATCGGTGCAACTCGCGCGCTAATCGCGTTCGCCACAACCACCATTTCTCCTGAATTAGCTTGAATCTCGGCAACAACTCGGTCTATCGGAAGAATGTTCGTCTCATTCATAACGTCCCCAATGTGCCGCGAGAGAGCGTGATAAAAAGGTAGCGCTGACAGGAGCACAAGACACACAGAAAGAGCTGCACCAAAGAATCGATTTGAAATCTTATTGACCAACTCAACTGTCCCGAAGACAGCTACAATCGCCATAAACGGCATAAACGGATTGAGGTACCATGGAACCTTCGAGCTCGCGCATGAATATACGAGGATAGGCAAGCCTCCCCACGCGAGCACAAATCGTAGGCGATGGTCGCGGCGCGCAAGGAACAGTGACGAGGTTGTGCCGAGCAGAAGTAGTGCGAGCGGCACGATTCCGCCTCTTACGAACACATAGTGAAGGTAATACCAGGGATCCCCGCTGTTGTGACCAGTGAACCCATGCGAGACACGATCAAAAATTTCGATTCCTATGAAGGTGTCTACTGCTCGCCTTCCGAAAAGGGCCAGCACTGCGAGATAGCCCAAAAAAATTACTGGTCCAGCGGTCAGCGATGGGAAATGCTTTAAGAAGGCACCTCTTCCGGCACGGTCGCACAGAAGCAGAAAAATAATGATCCCTATCGGCACCAATCCTGCGATGCTTTTTGTAAGGGCTGCTAACCCACACAAGAGTGAGAAACAGAAAAATGACCTGCGCGCCGGCAATCCGCTCTGAATCTTCTGATAGCCCTGCCATGCGAAGAAACTTGCGGCAAGGATAATAGTAGTGAGAAGTCCATCAAGCACAGCTCGACGAAAGCTGTGATGGGAAATCACCCATTCCGGCGCTCCTAGCAACAAAAAACCGATGATGAGCGCTCCCGGAATTGATCCAAAAATACGCCACGCAATACCGACACTCAGAGAGATCGACGCTATTCCTAAAATACCATCTAAAAGACGGAAGGACAGATTGTTCTCTCCTAGAAAATAGGGGAAGAGCGCTGCCAGCCAGAACTTTAGCGGGGGCTTTTCAAAAAAAGGGATGGTGCCGTGCTTGAGCGGAAAAAAGGCCCCTTCGTGCACTACGCCCTGCATCACTCGGACATAAACTACTTCATCAGAGCCTTGCGAGACTGACATGCTACCAAGGTGAAAGAGGAACAGGTAGCTCGACAAAAGAAGTAAGAAAATCGAGCAAATTATAAGAAAAGCTGATCGTAGTATCACTGATAAAACCTCAACCGATGACGATTTTTTCATTTGTGGCCCACACGTCGATGTCTCCAAGAGGTGTTTCTTACAGCACATGCTGCCTTGTTTCATGAGAGCGCAAAAGGAAGGATTATTGCCTGAGCCATTCTTCTTTTGCGGAAATAATTCAAGGAGAAAGGAAGCATCCTTCAATTCGCCTCCTC
>JAYVGZ010000034.1:0-2414 GCA_043771805.1 Pseudomonadota bacterium | reverse complement strand
CGGTCAATATGCGGGGCACGGGACACCTGACGCACGCGGCTCGGCGTTTTGCGGAGGTGTTACTGATCTTAGGTATAAACACCCCTACCTTTAGAGGTATCTGTAGCTGGCCCTGAATAGGAGCTGAACTCTCGACTTAGAGTGAAATTGCCGACTTCAACCCGGATTCCTCCGACGGCTTATGCAATTCGTGCGTCGGCAGCTAAACTAAGCCGCCTGCGCTAACAAACTTGGCCTGTGTGTTCCAGCCTCACCAGAAAGAACCATCACGCCATTGCACGCAAGTTCTAAGCACAGCAAATCTCTGGGCCCGAGCTTAATTCGACGACGCTCTTCCTCAGTGCGTCCAGTAACTATTCTAAGCCAACATGTCTCTTCACCGTTAAGGCGACCAGCTTGGCCTCGAGGCTTATCTCGGTACAGCTTGATAAGAGTATCTGACTCGCTTTCGCTATCGCCGCTCTGAAGAATGACGTTCTCGTCGAGCGACTCGACGCCGTAAAGGAATGCTCGGGTGGTTGCCCATAGGCCGCCTATTGCGTCAATCGGAAGCATCATGTCGAGGCTTCCGGGAGCGCCTGGAGCTTCGGCACCATCAATAATCGGCGTGTAGAAAAGACGTAAGCCGGAAGGCTCTGGGATGAGCTGAAGCTTGCCGAACGACTTGTTTATAGAAAACGTAATACCGCCACGGTACATAACCTTCACCTTTGTCGAATCAACCGGTGGAAGAGCACCCACTTTAAAACTGCCAGGAGTTGGCCCTTTTGCCTCAGCTCTACTGCAACCCTAAGCCGCATTGTCAAATAGAACAGAAGAAAACGTCTCTTCACGCCAGTGATATATACTGTAAGTCCGTTTGAGGTCCCAAACTGCTTCTACGATCGAGTGAGTAAAACCATGTTGGCATGGAACTTTCTTATTCTATCAAGAGCCGTTAGGTGAATCTTGGATTCTCTAACCCCGTAACGCCCGAACTGTACTTTTAGAAAAAAATAAAATCAATCTTGCTGATTCTTCTATTTAATGCTCAGCCCCGAATGGTCCATGGAGCAATCACTTTCGTCTCAATCGAAGGGGGCCTGTTTTCGGCCCTTTTGTGCCCGTCGCCACTCCTTCTTCTTTTGAGGCCTCCGGGGACGTGCCTTGGTGAATTTGCCCCGGAAGCGGCGTATTTATTCGAAAAGCCCTCGTAGGGGCCCCTGGAGGACGGACCTGTTCTGCTGGTGCAGAGGCAACTGGGGGTGGTTGGGGGCTCGATGACTGCCCGGAGGAGGGCGAAGCTTTACTTGCGACTGGAGGAACCACCGTAGATTTTGGAAACGACATTATAGTACCTCGAGGCTTAGCGAGCCCAGCCCTTCCCATCGCTGTACTCACCTTAAAAGGTGATGAAGGATCGACCGTTGGTGCACCAGCACGAGGGTCCTCTGCTCGAGCATCGGTTGTAGCCCGGCGCCTGTCGTGGCCATGCTCGGGCTCCGAGGGCGGGCGTACTTTCGTAGCAAATTTACCAGACGTTTCTTGCTGCTCCTGCGAGAGGATCTGCTCATCAACCCAGTCGGCCAAACCGATCTCGTCATTCTCAAAGCGCTCCGGGTGCACCAAGAACTCACGACCTTCCCAGGTTTCGGGGAGCACTGAGTTAAACCAGAAGGCGCGCCCTTTCACGATCTTGCCGTTTCCAAGGTCGAACCATGCGAGCCCCTTCTCAGCCGACATCTCGTGCTTCAGCTCTTCGGCGCTCACAAGATCCTCCTCATCTTCGGAGTAACTAACGGTCTGAGATTCCCCGCCCTGTCTTCGAGCAGTAACGTCGAGCGCACCCTTAAAGACGGTGCTCGAAACTCCCGTCGTTACGCCTGCGCCTACCGATTTTTTCGTTGAGACGATCTTTCCGAACCATTCGGTCATGTCCATCGCAGTGCGATTATCGCCGATACGCATCATCACCTTAAGATTGACGTTGGCCATTACGCGCTCGTAGAAGGCCTCGCTGAGCCCCATGGCTGCATCAGTAAGCCCCCCCGTTGACTGAGCACCAAACAGCAGCGCAAATCGGCCGCGGCGCGCAAGCTCGAAAAGATTTGCCCACGTTGGGCCAAACGTTGATGATCCTTCGTCGATAATGACGAGGTGAGGGTCTTCAAGATTGTGAATACGAGAGGATGTTATTTCACCGATCGAAACCTCGAGATCTTCTCGGAACACTTTCACCATTCGAGCGGCGCTCTCGGCCTCCTCAAGTCGTGGCAGCATAAAATAGATGATCTTTCCGCGTAGAATGGCGTCTGTCAGAACCAGGTCAGTGTATTTCGTGCAGAACACCTCGCCGGCTTCACTCCCCGAAATTGCATGAAGCTCTGAGGCGATACCGCGCAGGTTATCGGTAATTCGTGCGGTATCCAGCACAC
>JAYVGZ010000033.1:0-5150 GCA_043771805.1 Pseudomonadota bacterium | reverse complement strand
CCATGCCTGAATCTGGTCAGATAGCGAACAATTCGAATGATGTATCCGACGACATTTCCGAGCAGCTGCTCGCCAAAGCAGACGCTCCTAATTCTCAGCCAGAAACGAGCTTGGAAGTATCTCAGCCAGCCCTTCCGAAGGATATGGATGCGGGTATGGAACAATTGCCAGGAGACTCCGCAATTGCCAAGGACGACGTGGGTGCAAATACAGACCTGCTTCTCTCGGCAGTGCGACTAGAGAGGGGTGCGGGTACGTCACAAGTTGTTGTGGTCGATGTTAACGGCACACCCGAGTACGGAATTGAAAAGACTGCACCCTCAGAGTATGTTTTGACTGTGAAGGGCGCCCGTCTTGCCGAGGATGTCGACGCCTCAACCATCATGGCGGCTCCTGATAGCTCTGGTATCCGGTCTGTCCGGTCGCTCAATTCAGGAGCTGGTGCCACGTTGCGTATCTTCGCGCAGCCGCAGACCTATTTGACCGCACGCCTTGCGTCTGGGAAATTACTGGTTGAGGAAACTACGGATATGGCAAAAGTATCCGAGGATATTAGGGCCCAACTTGACCCCAAAGAGGTGAAGGCAGAAAAAGCGCCAGAGCCTGCGAAGAAGGAAGATTCAGTAGGTAAGCCAGCTGTAACCGACACCGCGAAGGTCAAAGTTTCTGGAGGTGCAGAACTTTCAGATACAGACATTGGATCCCTGCTCGACGACTCGTCCAAGTATACTGGGCGCCTTATCTCGCTAGACCTGCAAGATACAGATATCGACAACGCTCTTCGAATCATAGCGGAAGTGTCAAATCTGAACATCGTTGCAAGCGATGATGTTGCAGGCAAGGTAACACTCCGCCTCACTGACGTTCCGTGGGATCAAGCCCTTGACGTGATTCTAAAGACCAATGGTCTTGATAAGGTTATTGAGGGCAACGTGATGCGAATCGCGCCAGTTGACAAGCTACGTCAAGAGCGAGAGTCGCTGAAGCAGGCACAGCAAGCCGAAGAAGAGTTAGAGCCTCTTTCAGTGAAGTACCTGAGGGTAAGCTACGCCAAGGCCTCGGAGCTCAAGGCTCTCGTGGAGACCATCCTTTCAGAACGAGGAACGGTTGCCTATGACGAGCGTTCAAATCAACTGATTATAAAAGACGTTCGGAAGGGCCTTAAGAATGTTGTCGAATTGGTTAACAAGGTTGACCTTCGTACGCCGCAAGTTCTGCTCGAGACTCAGATAGTAGAAGCGACTCGCAGCCTCGGAAGAGAGTTAGGTGCTGAATTGGGCTTCCAGTTCATCCAATCGCCTCTCACCGGCAACGGCACAGGATTGAATTTTCCAGCTGCAATTTCAATTGGTGGTACAGCGATTACGAATGCTCCGGGGAATGTAACTGGATCATCCTTTCCAGCGTCAAGCTCTGCCGCGAACGGTTCAGCAGTTACAGCACTGTTCGACAGTGCAGACGGAACGAAGAGTCTTCAGGTGAGACTATCTCAACTTGAGACTGAGGGACGTGTCCGAATAATCAGCCGTCCAGCTGTAGCAACTACGAATAACAAGGCAGCTCAGATCAAGAGCGTCGAAAAGGTTCGAGTACGGTTGCCGAACGGAGGTCTTTCTGTAGCAACAGGCGCGGGAGCAGCCGCGAATGGTGCCGGTAGTATCGCTACAGAGGTAATCGAGGCCGGTATTATTCTCGATGTAACACCGCAGGCATCGCCAGATTATTTCGTACTTCTCGACATTCGAGCAAAGTCCAGCACCTTCTCGTCTCGAGAGAGTGGTGATGGAATTCCAAATGAAATTGAGAGAAGTGCTAGTTCAACAGTGCTTGTATCAAGTGGCCAAACATTTGCACTTGGTGGAATTTACAAGATTTCTGACACTGACCGAATATCTGGAGTGCCGTTCTTCAAAGATATTCCGTTCATTGGGCACCTGTTCAGGCGAAGCGTAATTGACAATAGCGACGAGGAGCTCTTGTTCTTCATTACACCTCGCATCGTTGAAGGAAGCTTCGACGACGCATCGATGAAGGCTTCGTCGTAGTCTAAAGAGACTGGAGAAACGTTATGAATCTAAGAATGACAAAATTTAAAGTGACTTTGGCAACTGTGAGCGCTGTTGCATTGGCTGCTGGCTGCTCAGGGTCGACGAGTAACGACCAGGGCATGTCGGTAACCTTCTTAGGATACTTCGCCTCATTCGGCACAGGTTGTGCGACATTACCAACCAGAGGATTTGGGGGCGGTTCGATTCAGATAGGGTCGGGAAAGCCCGAGCCTGGAACAACCCTGAGTGATGCGAACCTAACCGGGATTGATCCTTCCTCTGGGTTAGTAGCGATCGTTGGTTTGCAGAATAATATTTTTGCGCAAGCGTTCCGTGGCGACAGGCTTCTTTTAGACTACTTCATTCCAGGGGCCTCCGTTCAACCTCCTTCGACTACGGTACCTTTGTCACTGTTTGCAGGTCCAGGACGCGCTGGTACTTCAACAATCGGTGGAACAACAGACCCGACTAACGGCGGTAGAAACCCCGTAGCCTCAAGCTTGCCACCGACGTTTTCGAATCTCTGCAACAGAGTATACGCACAGACCTACATCATTCCTGCATCGGTTCGTGAATGGTTGAATTTCAATCGCGATGTTCTTCCGGAACCTCCGTTTCAGATGGAGGTGACCGCTCGGATCAGTGGTATCTCATCAGCTGGTGATCGATTCGAAACCCAGCCAGAGACCATACCAATCAACTTAATCCCTGAGGTTATTGTTACTCCGACAGAGGGTACCGATACGGGGGTACCTGCAGGTGTTACAGATGGTACTTCAGGGCTAACGACCGACGGCACTGACGCGGACGGGTTCCCCAGTGACGAGACGACATCTGAGACCGATGTTGAGCAACTCAATGATGCAATCGATACATCGGTCGGTGACTCAAGCTCACAAGGCGATCTTTAAGCAGTAGGTTTTGCGTATCCAGCTCGCAAATTGAAGAGTGGAGAAGGGAATTATGAATAGTAAACGAGTCCTAACAATGGGAGTTGCTTTCAGTCTAGCGTCACTGCTTGGTTGCGGCGGCACAGACGGCGGCCCGGCAGCTGACTCCGGATTCCAAGATAATGTATTTGTGTCCACAAGTGACACAACAGGCACTATCGAGTTGGTAGTTAACGAAGATGACATGCCTGTCGGCGAGACCACCGGTTTTCACGTCTACGTTAAGAATGCAGATGGACGCCCCGTAAAAGCAATCAACGTAGCGTGTGATTCTGAGAGAGGAGTTGCCATTCTTGAGCCGACCCTCGGAAACGAGATCACCGATGAAACGGGTCAAATAAGCGGTCGCATTGGGTGTGAGCGACGTGGCAGTCTCCAGTTGGTGTGTCGGCTTACCACAGGTGCAAACAAACGCGACTTCCACACAATAAAGTGCCGCGGTGATGTGCCCGACGGATTTCAGGGCTTTCCAGGCGCCGGAGGTGGAGGCATCGGCGGCGGCGTAGCGATCAACAACGACGGTCAGGTGAGAGTTACGTCAATTGGCTTGCAGGATGACGGGAGCTCAACATCCATCGATACCAATGCAGCGGTTGATGTAGTGCAGGATCTTTGCGGAACGCCGCCATCTGCTGATGATCCTGAGCCTTTCTTTGATACGTATGCGGCTATTAGAGTTGAAAACAACTTACGAGAACGATTTCGCTTCTCTTATCTGACCTACTCGGTCGCAAACGCAAATCGACGAGGCCAGACCTTTCAGTCTCAAAGGTACGGGTTAACGGGGTTGAGTAGCTCTACTCTCGACGCTAACGGCGACACCCAGACGATAGTTGTGCCAGTGTTTAAGGCGTTTGGTGGCGGGAAGTATTTCGGTAACTCTCCAAGTAGTGGCGAATCAGGACTAGAGATCTCCCCGTTACTTGGCTTGAGGACTGTGACGTTTACCTTGGTTGGTCAAACGTCGTCAGGCGAAACAATCTCTATCTCGGGTGACTTCACGGGGTCATTCAGTAACTTTGATAATTGCGGTTAGATTTCAAGCAGCGGTAGGGCTCTAAGCGTTAGGTCGGCTACCTGGAATGGTAGTCGACTTTTTTTCTGGAGTTGATTACGTCATGCGTGAGGAAGAAACAAAGGAACTCCTGATCCGAGAGCCGGGTAACCCCGTGTTCGCTGAATTAGCCGCCTACCTTATTTCGCAGGAGCATTTCGGTGAGGCTATACTGACCTGTATGCGAGGATTATCGGTCAATCCAGATTGTCATAAGGGGCGGCTCATCCTGGCACATGCTCTGTTTCGAAGTGGTTTTACTCCGTTTGCCGTCAGAGAACTTCAGCTGCTCTGCAATTCATTTCCTGATCATAGGTATCTCAAAAACCTACTCAGCAAGTTAGATCCCACGCTCCTTGTCAATTCTTCTTCAGACCATTCGGAGGCGAGCAGTCGCGAAGTGGCTGACGTCGAATTCGATGTTGATGTTCTGAGCGACCTTCCGAAATAGTAGGGCGGCAGTTACTTCAAGTTATTGTCATTGCATCTGATGCTAACCACCTGTTTTTATGAGCCTTCCATAAAAATTCTTTCTCTCTTGATCTTGGCTTTATGACCCCATCAGGGCTAGGATGCGACGCCATGGACATCAAGGATATCGAACACATCATCAAGATCCTCAAGCAAAACGAGGTAACCGAGTTTGAGCTTGAGCAGGAGGGAACTCGAATTAAATTAGCGAGAACCTCAGCAGAGGCGTTCGTGCAAATGGAGAGCAGGTTCGACGTTGTGCCGGCTGTTCAAATGTCTTCGCAACCCGGCTTGGCGGCACCTGCACCGAGGGGAGATGAAGATGCAGGACGGTATGTAAAGGTTGAATCGCCGATCGTCGGTACATTTTATCGTCGCGCATCTCCTGATGCTGAGCCGTTCGTAAAAGAGGGCGATATTGTTCAAAAAGGCGCGACCATCTGCATCATTGAGGCGATGAAGCTAATGAATGAAATCGAGGCAACGACCTCAGGGAGAGTCGTGAAGATACAAGCGGTCGAGGGGCAAGTTGTTGAGTTTGGTGAATCTCTATTCCTCATAGATCCGGCGGTTTAATGCTGACGAAGCCTCCACCCTTTCAAAAAGTGCTCATAGCAAACCGGGGTG
>JAYVGZ010000032.1:0-3349 GCA_043771805.1 Pseudomonadota bacterium | reverse complement strand
GGAATTCCGGATTCCGTTCTTTTCGCAATTGCCCGCGAGGGTAAGACTCGCAGCCAAGAACGGGCTGTCATGAAACCCCTCTGTTTTGCCTCAGCTGAGATTATTGACGCTTTCGACACCAACCGCTGGGAGCGTATTGCTCCGGGAAAACAACTTCCCCCCAAGAGCTCACTGCGCCTTCTTGGGCTCTCTGACAGCCAGTATCTCAAGGTGTACGAGAAAGCCTCGGAATACCTCTTCAACGAGAAGATCGCATATGAGAGTATCTCGCTCGAGGATCTTACTAGCTGTTCTGCTCCCGCACTCGAAGAGAGCGATATCTTCATAATCACCGGAGCGGAGCCTCAGAACACTGGCACCAGTGGGCTTGATGCCGATGTTCTTCAGGATGAAATCCAACAACTACTTGACCTCTCTGTCGACATCAACGCGACAGAAAGCCCATCTCGCCCCACGAAAAATTCCCCCGCGGTCGCGCCTACCGGTGCCCCACAAATCCTTGCAGATAGATACAGTATCAATAAAAGTGCCGCCGCCAAAACTACGGCGAGAGTGGAGAAGTGCACACCCGTTGTTACACCACCGCCACTTCGCACCTCCGCAGGCAACGCGTTTGTTTCAAATGTATCAAAGGAGCTTGATAGTGCTACGACGAGTGAAGAATTACTCCGCAGCATTTTGGGAATCTTGATCGAAGAGGGACCATTTGAGAAATCGGCACTAATAGTTGTATCCAAGGACAGAAAAAATGCCCTCGTAATCGCTGCTCGAGGACCTAGCATTACGAATGGACAAACCCTGATTCTTGAAGATCCACTCTCGCCTTTAGCTCAGTGCTTCTCCAAGGTGCAGTCGTTCGGTAGTCGAGGTAGCTCTGATTCACCGTGGGGAAGCAAAGCATTCGCTCTCTCTCCTATCGACGCAGACCATGATACCCCGGTTGCCCTTTACGCAGATTGTGGGAACAACGGCTCATTGACATTCGAGGCTCGTCGTATCTTTCGCGTTGTCGTGGATATCTTGAACCAGAAGTTGCCGACCATTCCCGGCGGAATACCAGTCGAAGTATGACCCCGGATTAATGCGTCCGTCACCCGCGTCGAAGGGTGCCCAGAAGCTGCACCGCAAGCTTCGGCTTCACTCTTTCGCCCAAAGCCCTTTAACACCTACCTCATCGCTTGCACTAAGCACCCAAAACCTCCTATCTTCAGGTGTCTTTCTCTTCGAGGTATTTATGGTTGCAATTCTCCCTTCCAAACGTGCGTTCATATTTCCGGCGATGTTCCTCTGTTTTACTGGGTCCATAAGCCAACTTTCTGCATTTGTTTCTCCTGCCGCGGCAGAAACTCGAATTGCCACAGTCGATGTTGCTCGTCTTCTCAATGAATCACAGGAAGCTAGTTCCAAGAAAAAGGAACTCGAAGCCACAACGCAAAAGGCAAAGGCCCAGGCAGAGGTAAAGCTAAAGGCGCTTAAGGCGCTTGAGAGGAAGTTAAAGGACGCGAAGGTAGCTGCTGACTCGAAAGAAGCCGAGAGTTTTCGAAATCAAGCCAGAGACTACGAACGGTTTATGAAGGATACAGAGGAAGATATTAAGAAACAGTACGTCAAGATAAACAAACAGATTACAGACAAGGCCCTAGAGCGGATTACCCGTTATGCCAAAGCAAATAAGATAGATCTGGTGCTCGACAAGAGTGAAAAATACCGCGGCCCGGTCCTTTTCGGTACGGACGATACCGATATTACCTCGTCTGTTATTGAACAGTCGGATGAGTAGTTCGCTCTACTACTCCTTATTTTATCCGGCTTTCATTTAGATCGAGTAGATGCCGGCCTTCCCGGCCACCAAAACCTCGGATGCGTAGCCGATAAACAAACCGTTATCAACCACTCCAACCACCGGCTTAATTTCGCGCTCTAGACTTTCGCCGATTTCGCTGAAGGCTGCATCAAGGATAATATTCCCACGCTCTGTGATCACGGGGCCGTGCTTACCGGTTCCACTGCGAAGAGTTATCTCTGTTGCGCCCAGCTTCTTTAAGCCCGCCTCTGCGAGGATCAGGGCTTCCGGAACTACCTCTACCGGAACCGGGCACCCTTCACCCAAACGCGCCACAAGCTTTCCTTCGTCTACGATAATGATGAATGACTTGCAGCGAGCGGCTAAAATCTTCTCCTGTAGAAGCGCTCCGCCCTTTCCTTTGATCGCCCACCGTTCTTTGGTGACCTGGTCCGCGCCGTCAAACCCCCAAGACAAGAAGCCCCTGTATCCAGGGTACATAACGGTAAGACCGAGCTCTTGACACTTCCAGGCGCTCTGGTACGAGGTTGGCACTACGGCCACTCGTAAACCTTCTTCCCGCACTCGCCGCCCGATCTCCGCTAAGGCAGCATCAACGGTCGTTCCGGTACCCACCCCTAAAGTTTCTCCATCTTTAACGCGCTTTGCGATTTCACAACCAACGATCTCTTTCACGGGAGTCTCCAGGTAATTGATGGGTGCCCCAGAGTGGGGACAAACGTAAACAGCTACCGTATACTACCGGCCACCTACTTATGGAAAGACAGCTATATCGTACATTTATTGCTTTTGGGGGAAATCTTGGAGATCCAGCCGCGACCTATGCACAGGCGATCAACTACCTCGCTGAACTGCTAGGCCCCGTTGTGGCCAGCTCGTCGCTTTTCGGAACCAGGGCACTCACCCTTAACGGCGAGGTTCAACCAAACTACCAGAATGGTGCCTTCGAAATGCTCCTGTCGATAGACCCTGTTAAAGTTTTGCAGCAGCTCCTAGCTGTAGAAAAGGAGTTCGGCCGGGACAGGACAAACGAACCTCGATGGGCTTCACGCGCGATCGATCTCGACCTGATCTTTATGGGGGAGCAGGTACGCGAACTCTCAGATCTCACATTGCCTCACCCGGAGTGTTACAAGCGCGACTTTGTACTAGTACCCTTGTGTGAGATCGCTCCACAGTTCAAGCACCCGGTGCTTGGTGAAACGGTGACAGAGCTAGAGCGATCCCTTGATGCGCGAGGGTGTGAGCGGTGGATCTATTCATGAGTATGGTGCGTGATTGACCTACAATAGACGCATCCCTTCACTCCGTGGCGCCACACTTTTCGGTGACGATTGTAAGCCTTCGTCTGTTGCAGCAGAAGCGGAGGCCCTCATTCAAAAAGGGCTCGCCGAGTCGATCATCGGAGCAAGACTTGTTGCGACAGCAGCCTTGGTACAGTCGGTATCAACTCGCTCCTTCACAACAAAGGATAATTCTCTCATCGTTGATCTCAGCACTGAGATTCTTCCACTTCCTGTCCTGCCCTCTGGATACGGTTTTAAG
>JAYVGZ010000031.1:0-3052 GCA_043771805.1 Pseudomonadota bacterium | reverse complement strand
CATCAGGTTGAGCTGACCGGCTTCGAAGCACCGAACCCGACACAGCATTTGCACCATTGCTTAAGCCGGTTGATGATAGCGTTGCACCCTTGGCAAACGACGAATCAATGCCTGTTCCGTGATTCCACCATTGCGGTGGTTGCGGTTGCGCAGGGCCTGCAAAGTACACAGGTTGGACTTCAAAGCAGAACGTAACTCGAATCAACCCGTCATCCATCCGAGCGCCTCGATGCGCCATAACGGCAGCGTTGCGTTCGATGAACTTGAACCGATTGCCGGCGTTCAGGTTGCCGTTCTTGATGAACCGTTCAAGGTCAATGCTGCTGTTAGGCTGCACAACGAGGTTAATGCCAGGGGCGACATCGGTTCCGTCAATGCTGACTCTGACAGAGGCGCGGACTGAGTTGAGGTTTTTGATGAGGAGGCCGTATTCAGAGCCGAACGGCAGGTAGACTACCTCGCCGAACTCTTGAAGGACCTTACCACGGTGCTTCACAGCAACCGCAAGCTTATTTGCGTACATAATACTCTCCGACCGTCTGGCTAGCGGTCTCATGTGAGCCAGAAGTTGTATAGTAACCCGTGGGATTACCAGCAGCTATTTATTCGGAGAGACTCTTAAATGCTTTTTCAACTAAATCGATGGCTTTGGTCATGTCTTTCGACGAGCCGATAACGTCTTTTTCCAACCCATGCTTGTCTTGGCTTTAACATAAAACGTCGCGACGTTTATTTTGTAATTCGACGTACTTCGATAAGCTTCAATGTGAATCCTTTAACGAATCGCCCCAACGTACACGCCCTATAAAGAAGGGTGCAGGGAACGTGTTAGGATTAAACTCCTCTCGTGGGATATAGCTTATAAATCTTGCTTTTCCAAGATGAACACGAACATATAGCATGTGCGGAAACCTACCCCAATGACTTCGGCGTAACGCAATATAACCGCACTCTCCTTTTCGGCGCCTTCGGAAGTAAAGGCGCAGCGCAAAGATGACACAGTTTGAGTAAGAAAACATCGTTAGGCATAATTAGCTATGCCTATTTAAGACCTTGTCGAGCCACCGATGCGGAAACTTCCCATCTTCGTAGAGCTCAAACTTGAAGAGCGTGCCAAGCGCGATGTCTTCAAGCCACATAGCAAGCGTGACGTTAAGCCACTTCTTGCCTAGAGCAAAGCCATTGTTCGGGTTGAGGGGTGGCCATAGGACTCATGATTGAAGAGGATCACGATGTCCTTGGCGAAGAGCCTGTAGATCTCGCACATTCGGATGAACTTGCGAGAGACTCCGTTGATTGTCAGCTTGGGCTGACCTTTGTTGCGTTTAGTGGGTGCATTTCCACCGTCCCTTTCATTTTCGTTTCTTCGGCTTGTAGGAGGTCTCAGCGACCTTCATGTAGTCTGAATGGTTGCCGATGAACCACCAGACGATGACGCCCTTTGCAACTTCAGTACCTAGTGCACGGTAGTTTGCATTCACTCGAACTGAGTAAGTGCCGTCATTGTGAATTCCACCGCCCGAAGACTTGAACTCTTTGAAGTGCAGCTGGGGGTGTGCAGGATTGTCAACGAGCAGCTTGAACCGCTCTTTAGCTTCTTGCTGAAGGCTTTTCGGGAGCTTGCTGAACAGATGCTTAAAGGAGATTGAGCGCCGGTGGATCAGAGAGCCTCCGCGCCTTCAACTTCGTTGCGCGCTGCTTCAATCAGCGGGTCAAGCTTGCCGTCCTTCAGATCGGCCGCGATCTGGCGGTCCCACGCGTCCCAAGCCTGCTCGACCTTAGAATCAACCGGCTGAGGGGAAAGTTCATTAAGGCGCATGGTGTTTCTCCGTATTCCCTATTTATGATAATATTATACCCTAAGGAATCGCTCGTGTAAACTAGATCTTACTTTGAATGATCGAGACAAGCTTCTCGAGCACCTGTAAACTAGATCTTACTTTGAATGATCGAGACAAGCTTCTCGAGCACCTTGTTCGGCTCGCTAAATTGGGGCGCAGAGTTCACCTCAAGCACGTACCACACTTACCAGCTCGACCGCTAGAATTTGTACGCAATTGCAGCGTGCAACAAGCCGTCAATCTTTCCAAGCTTAGGTGAGCCCATTAGCTCGAGTGACGTTCGCCCAGTTAGCGGGATTCGAACCACTAAGCCGCCTAGCGGATATCCCGAGACGTTGTTATACCCTGTGGCTACGGCAGCAAAAGCGCCGACGTAAGAGTTGAACATGAATTGCCGTCCGAAGTATGCCGCAGGCCTAGAGTATGAGTTATTGTAGACGCCGAAGAGGTAGCCGTCAGTAGTTCGATACCCGATGCCGTAGTTACGGTTATCGTATCGCTTCGTGATGATGGCCACGCCTTGCTTAACAGATAGCTGATCTGTGTTGTAAGCGCTGTGAACGGACGGGCCGTGAACAATCAGCTCGCCGGCTTGGGCAAACGCGCATGTGAGAGCTAGCAACGCAACTAAAAATGCTTTCATGCATATATTTAGTCCTCGAGCTCATGTGCTGTGAGCTTTTTTGAGCGTGTCTTCGCCTTCTTGTCAGTTTCAGCCTTCCGCTCCATGACAGGAGCGTCCTAGAGATAAGGGACAACGCCGTAAGTCGGCGCAGCGCTGTCTAACTTTTGAAATCCAACGACGGATCTCGTTAGAGGCCTTCAACTTCAACTCTGTCGATGCGCCACTTACAACCTGTGGGCGCGGAATGAGAGTGATTTTGATTCAACGCGTGAGCCTTTTGAATCCCTTCGATAACGCGAATAGCTTGCTCTCTTGACTTGTAGCGTCCTTGCTTGCACCAGCCGGCCTTAGAGTTTCTCCAGCCTACCTGATACTCTTCGACAAAGTACTCAAGCAGCACAGGGCGAACCTTGCTTGCGGCCGGCTTCTCGCGTTGAGGCAGAACACCTTTCCTGGCGTCTCGGTCCTTAAGCTCAGCCTTGCTTAGCTTTGACATCCAGCTCATTTAAGCGCCAGGTAGAGGCCGTAGTTTGCTACAGCATATGCGCCGTAAGTGACTGCCATGGGAGTGTTCCCCTTAATGGCT
>JAYVGZ010000030.1:0-2450 GCA_043771805.1 Pseudomonadota bacterium | reverse complement strand
GGTCGCGCAGTGGGCGATCCCGTGGCCCTGCGTCCACGAGTTTATCGCGGTTGTAACGAATCCAAGAATATTTAAAACACCCACTCCTGTAACAAAGGCTTTTGAGACCGTGCGATCATGGGACCAAGGAACGAATCTTCAGTATCTAGCCGAAGATCCTGATTACCTCGCTACATTAGAGGAACTGGTAAAGCCAACAGCACTTTCCGGCGCTAAGATTCACGATGCTAGAATAGCCGCAATTTGCTTACATCATGGTGTGTATGAGCTCCTCACGTGCGACAGAGATTTTTCGCTGTTTCCGAGGCTTCGGGTGTCTAATCCGTTGGTGTAGCGGGAGTGAATTTTCACTGTGCACGCATCAGGGCCTGAGGTCTCATGTTTGCGCTGGATGAATTCCAAGGTAAAGAGCTGCTCGATGAGTTGCCTGTCTATCTTGGAGCGCCAGGACCAGTTGAAGTTGTCCGGCTTCGCGCTTGATGCCTTTGAGGTGCTCGAAGTGAGATGTCTCTTCGACGGCACGCCCCCGGTCATAAGAGCGCTGATGAGAGGCGATAACTTGGAGACCATCAAGAATCCGTACTGAATCAGTCGATGCAAGAACAACAACCGACCGCTGAACCATTTCGGCAGGAACGGAGTAGTCGTTCAGATCGAACCGGGCATAGGGAGTTTTGCCTATCGAAACCTCTTTTCTCTCTTCGCATGAGAATGGGTCGCCGGGAAGGCAGAGAAGCACAAGGGTTTGCCCACCTTGCGCTCACGCTCTCGCCGTACGCGGCTCGAAGCGTTGTACTACTTTGTTTGAGTAGCGCTTCAGAGTGCCGTAAAGTAGTAGGTTATGGGCTTATCTTTTTTTCTTCTTAACATTTAACGGCGCGAGACGATTCGATGGTCGATCAATTAAAGCCTGAGATCCTGGGTTACATTGATGGTAAACCTTGCCATCGTTATCTTTTAGTAAACAAATCTGGAATTTAAATTTCACTGAGCGACTTTGGGGCTCGTATTTTGACGCTTAAAATTCCCGGTCGCTCGGGTGAATCAGAACATATCGTTTGCAGTTACAAGAACTTCGAAGAATTGGTCGCCGATCGATGCTACTTCGGATGCACTGTCGGTCGCTATGCGAACCGCATTGCTCGTGGGCGTTTTTCGCTAGACCAAGTGGAATACCAATTGACCCTTAATGACGGGGCCAACTCCCTACATGGTGGCGATGGATTTGATAAACGCGTATGGAAGTGTGTTGAATCATCTGACACGGCGATAACTTTTCGACTGGATAGTTGCGATGGTGATGCCGGTTATCCAGGAAATTTGGTGGCTGAAGCAACTTTCGAGCTTTTTGATCAGAGCTTAGTGCTTTCCTACAGTGCTACGACAGACAAGCCGATGGTAGTTAATCTCACGAATCATGCCTACTTTAATCTTAGCGGAGTCGGTAGAGGCGATGTCTCTCGCCACCTGTTGAAAATGAAAGCGAGTACGTACCTTCCTGTAGACAAAGAATTAATTCCTACCGGGGAGCTCGCGTCCGTGATCGATTCAGCATACAACTTCACTATTAGTAAGCCTGTCGGAATTGCCCTGCAACAGCTCCCCCTAGGAATTGACCACTGTTACGCATTCGACAACGTACATACCGGCGGATCACAGATCGAACTTTTTGACCCCGACTCTGGTCGAGTTTTAGAAATTATAACATCGCAACCGGCAGTTCAGCTCTACACAGGGAATTTTCTAGACGGATCCATTGAGGGAGTGGGAGGAGCCTACAAACAATACGGCGCACTGTGTTTAGAGACGCAGTGATTTCCTGACGCCCCGAACCGGCCTGGCTTTCCCTCGTCTCGATTAGAATACGGCGAGCGATATATCCATAAAACTGAGTGGAGCTTTTCAGTGCGTTAGATTAACAAGAATCTCTGCCTGCGTAGCCACGACAAAAACCCGAACTTCAACTCAAGACCACGAGCTTTTTTGGACACTAATCAAACTGAGAGTTTGCCTAGTGTGGCTAATCAACAACAATCTCTTCGCCGCTCATCCACCTCGTAACTTGATCGTTTACGAGATAGTTTACTTCGAAATGTCTTTTCTTTTTTTGAAGCAGCGTATAGTGGGTGTACCCAGCGCTGTAATCCCAGCGCGTCCAGGTGTTTTCTATGAAGCGCTCCTTAGCCGTGTAGGCGTAGTTAGTTCGGAGCTCCTCGCTTTCGAAGACCGCCAAAGTACGCCACGATTCCCGCTCATCGTCGGTGAGAGAGCCGCCCGCGGCACTTAGGAGCTTATAATATGACAAGATCCGGTACGCGATTGCTGAAACTTCGGCACTCATAGGTTTGATATCGAGCCCAGTCTCTGCAAGCTCCTCCGGCATTAATGGAAATGAATGAGTCGGATAATCACCATTGAGCTTCGCTACTACCGACTGAATAGCTTCCTTG
>JAYVGZ010000029.1:0-4703 GCA_043771805.1 Pseudomonadota bacterium | reverse complement strand
ACCATCTTCACGAAGTGGCCGGCGCCGTCAGGACCAACGTAGTTGGTGCACGGTCCGTCAACTTGTGCGGCTATCTTCTCTAGTAGTGGGGCGACAATCTTCCACGCATCACGCGGGCCACCCGGCATGAGGCTTGGACCCTTGAGAGCACCCTCTTCGCCTCCCGAAATACCGATACCAAGGAAATTGAGCCCTGCCTTAGTGCACCGTTCCTCGCGACGAATCGTATCCTTAAAGAATGCGTTACCACCGTCGATGATAATATCGCCCTTCTGCAGGAGTGGAACGAGCTGATCGATGACAGCATCTGTTGGCGCGCCAGCCTTGATCATGATGAAAATTTGACGCGGAGATTCCATCGCACCAACGAACTCTTCCATTGTGTAACCAGGAACGAAACCTGTGGCCTTACCGTCCTTGGTACCAAACTTGCCCATGAACTCTTTGGTCACGTCGGCGCTGCGGTTGTAGACCGCTACCGGGAATCCACGGCTTTCAATGTTCCGCGCGAGGTTTGACCCCATCACAGCTAACCCAATCATTCCTACATGTGGTTTTCCCATTCGGACCTTTATCAAGAAGAGAAACGTTAAAAATCGTCTATCGAAGAAACATCAACTGAACCGTTCGGACGCGCGCCAGGCTGACTCTCGAGCTGACGCTTGCCCAGTACCTATTCCTAGTCGCCCTCCAGGAGGAGAGCCCTAGCTAGGTCAAGTTTACGCTGTTGTACTACCTAAACGGTCTTTGAGGGAAGCAACTTTAACGTCCAATTCGCCAAAGTCGATCTGGTAAAGGTCCCCCTCTACCAGCTCAACGCACGAGAGCTTATTTCCGTATACAAGCCCCGTATCTATCCCCAATTTGTAGGGGAGATTCACCAATACGTCTTCATAGGGTGTGTGCCCAAAGACTATCGTTTTACCTAGTTCGTGAGGTTTTGTGGTGAATTCTGCTCGAATCCAGATTAAATCGTGAATATTCTGGAGCTCCAGCGCATTTGATGGGCGCACACCGGCGTGAACGAAGATAAACTCGGCGAGACTGACACCACATTCGAGCTCTGCCAAAAACGTACGGTGAGATTCGGGGATTTGTGCAAGGGTTTCGGATATAGGAGCAAGTGGCTGAATGCCGTAGCTTTCAAAAAAATCCTGTCCACCGTTCGCCAGGTACGCCTGTCCTGCATGGCCGCCCAGACCTAAAAAGGACATCAGCATATCCTCGTGGTTACCACGCAAGAATACCGTTTCAGGAAAGGCCTTTTTGAGGTCAATTAGCCGCGTGATCACAGCTCGAGAGGCAGGGCCTCGGTCAATATAGTCACCTATGAAAATTAGTTGGTCGGCTTGGCTCAACCCCTGCTTCTCGATGAGATGAGTCAAAATAGCATCGAGCTCTGTGAAGCAACCGTGAATGTCACCAATCGCAAAGAGCCGGGGCGGACGACGGTCGATAGGACGGATCAAATCCCTCCTTCCACGCCCCCTGCCATCGCTTGCTCTATTTTTCATCACCAATCTTCAGCACCGCCAGAAACGCCTCTTGCGGAATCGCAACCTTTCCGACTTGCTTCATGCGCTTTTTTCCCTCTTTCTGCTTCTCAAGAAGCTTACGCTTTCGGGAGATATCACCACCATAGCACTTTGCTGTCACGTTCTTACTGAGCGCCTTAACGGTACTACGCGCGATAATCTTGGAGCCTATCGATGCCTGAATCGCGATCTCAAACATCTGTCTATCGATGATATCCTTGAGCTTCTCTGTAAGCTCCTTACCCCGCCAGAACGCCTTCTCCTTGTGAGAAATGATACTTAGAGCGTCGACTGGCTCGCCGTTAAGCTTGATGTCGAGCTTCACTAGGTCACTCGCCTGATACCCACAAAGTTCGTAATCAAACGAGGCGTATCCTTTCGTCAGGGACTTAAGCTTATCATGAAAATCAAGCACTATCTCATTCAGCGGCAATTCATAGATGATCACCGCCCGCTCCATTCCATGGAAAGAGATGCTTTTTTGACGACCTCGCCGGTCTTCGCACAACTTGAAGACGTTTCCAACAAACTCTTTTGGACAGTGGATTGTAGCTTCCACCAGCGGCTCTTCGATCCTTTCAATCAAGTTCACTGCAGGCATCTTCGTAGGATTGTCGACGTCCAATACAGCGCCGCTTTCCATCACTACTTTATAAACCACCGAGGGTGCCGTTGTGATTAGGTTTAGGAGGAATTCGCGCTCGAGGCGCTCCTGAACTATCTCCATGTGAAGAAGACCCAGGTAGCCGCAACGGTAGCCAAACCCTAGTGCCGCGGAGGTCTCAGCTTCGAAGGTGAAGGAAGAGTCGTTGAGACTCAATTTATCGAGCGCTGTCTTAAGCGCTGAGTAGTCATCTGCATCGACGGGAAAAAGCCCGCCGAACACCATCGGCCGTACTTCTTGGAACCCCGGTAACTGCTCGGTGCTAGCATCCTTCACGCTCACAACAGTATCGCCGATGCGGACGTCCTTAAGGTTCTTGATCGCTGCCGAAAAATACCCAACCTGTCCACTGGGAAGCTCTGGCATCTCGCGTGAGTGCGGATTAAAGACTCCTATCTTGTACACGTCATGCTCAGCTGAAGTTGTAAAGAAGCGAACTTTGTCGCCAGGCTTAATCGTGCCGTCGATAACCCGAACCTGCGCCACTACACCCAGATAGGAGTCGAACCAAGAGTCATATACAAGCGCCCGAAGTGGGGCTGCCGGGTCACCACGTGTTGGCGGTGGTACTCTCTTCACTATTGCCTCTAAGAGCTCGGCGATTCCGATCCCGGTCTTTGCACTGATCATGAGGGCGTCCGATGCATCGAGGCCAATCAGAGACTCAATCTCCTCTTTCACGCGGTCGGGATCAGCGTTCGGGAGATCAATTTTGTTGATGACCGGGATAATCTCTAAGTTGTTCTCCATCGCCAAGTAAACGTTAGCGAGCGTCTGTGCCTCAACACCCTGCGACGCATCAACCACTAACAGCGCACCCTCACACGCAGCGAGACTTCTCGACACCTCATAGTTAAAATCGACGTGACCAGGGGTGTCGATAAGGTTCATCTCATAGTCGATACCATCGGCAGCTTTGTAGGCGAGACGCACCGTTTGAGCTTTAATAGTAATTCCGCGCTCACGCTCAAGGTCAAGCTTGTCGAGGAACTGCGCCTGCATCTCACGTTTCTGAAGAGCTCCCGTGGCCTCCAGGATCCTATCCGCAAGGGTAGACTTGCCGTGATCGATATGGGCGATGATACTGAAGTTTCGAATGCACTCTCGAGGGGGGGTCACGGAATCCTATAGGTTGTGAAAATACTGCGGAAAAGCTGCAAGGAATAACTGGCAACCAGCGAACGGCGACAAGGAGTCGATACTACACATTCTCTCGGAACCAATCCACGGTGCAACGAACCCCCTCCTCGAGCGCCATCTGTGGCTGCCAGCCGAAGGTTGCCTTTGCACGAGACGGATCGATACAGCTCCGCTGCTGCTCACCGCTCTTGGCGTCGCCGTGCGCGATGGTGCCTTTGCTGCCGACTGCTGCGGTTAAGGCCGCAACCAACTGATTTACTGAGGTCTCTCTTCCAGTTCCAACATTAAAGACCCCAGGAAAATCGCCAGAAACGCACCGCTCTGCCGCGTTGGCAACATCACCGACGAACACAAAATCTCTCGTTTGCTCACCCGTACCGTTGATAGTTAAAGCTTTGCCACTGAGCAACCCTCGGCAGAAGATTGCCACTACACCCGCCTCACCGTGCGGGTTCTGCCTCGGTCCGTAGACGTTTGCGAGCCGCAGCACAGAAACCTTCAGTCCCCAAACTCGTGACCAAAAGGCCAGGTAATCTTCGCCTACCTTCTTCGAAAGCCCGTATACGCTTTCGGGATTAGCAGGATGGTCCTCTGTAGCGGGGAAAGACGATTGTTCGCCGTAGATGGCGCCGCCCGTAGAGAGAAAAACGACTTTCCGGCCTGGTTTATCACGCAGTTCCGAGAGAATTGTCACTAGTCCTACAACGTTCACCTGCGCATCAAAGGTAGGCTCATCCATGCTCCGACGAACCGACATCTGGGCTGCCGCGTGTACCACAACATCGGGCGCGTACTCACGCACGAACGCGGCTGCAGCGGGTGTGGTGATATCGAGAACCTGAAGCTGCACCGACGCTGGAAGATTCTTCTTTGAGCCGGAGGATAAGTCATCAAGGACGACCACTTCATGCCCGGCCGCAAGGAGCGCATCAACTATATGCGAACCGATAAACCCTGCCCCGCCAGTAACCAAAACTTTAGACATACAATCAATCCTCAAACGCTCCAAGCACTACCAGAACCAGAAAAACTTACGCAGCTAGCCGACGGTTTCCCCTTTACGCAGCCTTTCATCGAAATTTTCGATCGTTTTTCTCAGTCCAGCTTCAAGCTGAACTTTTGGCGCCCACCCTAATTCTCGTTTTGCTACTGAAATATCTGGTTTTCGTCGCGTCGGATCGTCCTTTGGTAATGGATTGTTAACGATCCGTGATTTCGAGCCAGTCATCTCAATGACGGTCTTCGCAAGATCCAAGATAGACATCTCGTTCGGGTTACCCAAATTAACAGGCCCGCTGAAGTTCTCCTTCTCCATCGTGGCCAAGATACCTCGAACTAAATCGTCAACGAAGCAGAAGGAGCGG
>JAYVGZ010000028.1:0-4771 GCA_043771805.1 Pseudomonadota bacterium | reverse complement strand
CAGCTACAGGGGTCTGAGGCACCTCGTAGCCCGGCCCAACAGCACACCCTAAGAAGAAGCATAATGACAGTGAAACAAGTGCTTTTTTACGCATACAATTCCTTTTGAATCCCATCATCGAATCAACTTAGTTCGCTACCGCGACCAATCTGTCTTGTTCGAACTCACCCGCCATACCATCACTGGTTTTTTTTGATGTTGAGCTACGATTCGCAGCAACGAGAGTGTAAAGGACCGGCACGACGAAAAGAGTCAAGATCGTCCCGATGACCATTCCTGTGACGAGAGTAATACCGATACTATTTCGAGCGCCAGCACCTGCACCTGAGGCGATCACTAAAGGAAAATGTCCAACCACTGTTGCAACAGAGGTCATCAGGATTGGCCGCAGTCGCGTCGTTGATGCTTCGACTACGGCCTCAATTTTCGACAGCCCCTCTTCCTGGAGCTTGTTAGCAAACTCAACTATGAGAATTCCGTTCTTTGCTACTAAACCGACCAGTGTAACGAGCCCGACCTGTGAGTAGATGTTAAGACTCGTAAAGTCGAGGAACACAAACATCAAAGCTCCAGACAACGCCAGCGGCACCGACCCGAAGAGAATAATAAGAGGATCCCTGAAACTTTCAAACTGCGCCGCGAGCACCAGGAAAATAACGAGGACCGAGAGGAGCAGAGTATTGGTGAGGCTCGAACCTTCCTTTCGAAGCTGCCTAGACTCTCCAGCGTAGTCCAATGTGTATCCAGGTGGCAGAATCTCTTTCGCCTTCTCCTCCAGTACCGCTAGCCCTTCATCAATGCTCACTCCCGGAACGATCGCTCCTTGGATTTTGGCTGAATTGAGCTGTTGGAATCGGTTTATCTGTCGAGGCTGAACTGAATTCGTAATCGACGCGACGGTCGAGAGAGGTATTAGTTGTCCCCCTGGACCGGAAATGTGAAAAGACAAGAGCTGCTCAGGATTGAGCCTATCGCTCCGCTTTACTTGCGGAATAACTTTGTAGCTCCGACCAAGTATGGAGAACCGGTTCACATAATCGCCCCCTGTCAAGATTCCAAGATCACGAGTAACGCCTCCTAGCGATAAACCCATTAAATTGATCTTGTCTCGATCGAGCGTGACTTCGCTCTGGAGAAGATCAAATTTCAGATCTGTATCCGCAAACCTGAATTTACCGCTCGCAAATGCGGCCATGACCAACTGATCGGCATACTGCACAATTTCCTCAGGCTGCCCTGTCGATGAAATAACGAACTCGATCGGAAAGTCACTTCCTCCAGGAAGAGGCGGCGGACTCGTTAAGATTATTCGAAGCCCCGGAATCGCAGAAAGCTTGCCCCACCCTTCACCCTCCATCTCCATTACAGTCCTCGATCTCTCACTCCATGGCTTCGTTACAAGCCCCGAAAAACCTGAACCCGGGAAGGTCAGCTGAAATGAGCCTCGGTATTCTGGGAATGACTCGAAGACTTTGTTCACTCCTCCTGTCTGCAGATTCATCTGCTCAAGCGTTGCATTCGGGGCTCCCTGCACAATACCGAACAGAACGCCCTGGTCTTCTCTGGGGGCCAGTTCTTTCGTCGCAAAAAGGTAAAACGGCGCGATGAAAAGAAAAATAAAGACTGCCGCCGTCAACACTGCCGGAGAATGTGCAAGCACAGAGGATAGAGCCCAACGGTATCGGTTACGCAAACGGTTAAAGCGCTCGCTCACAACATGCTGAAAGGCGTTTTCTCGATGGTGTGTGCGAACTAACCGCGACGCCATCATTGGTGAAAGAGTTAGAGCTACCACTCCGGAAATCAGCACTGCGCCCGCTAACGTGAATGCGAATTCCTTGAAGAGCGCCCCAGTGAGCCCGCCCTGAATTCCAATTGGCGCATAGACTGCGGCCAAAGTAATCGTCATCGCTATCGTCGGGCCGGCAAGCTCTCTAGCTGCTCGGAGAGCTGCAGGAAGAGGCTCCATCCCTTCCTGCACGTGACGCTCCACGTTCTCCAACATTACGATTGCGTCGTCTACGACCAATCCCACGGCGAGAACTATCGCCAGCAGAGTGAGAAGATTGATGGTAAAACCAAACGCCAGCATGATCGATATAGCTCCAACCAGAGAGAGTGGAATTGCTACTATTGGCACCAAGACAGACCGAAAGGAGCCGATGAAGAGGAAAATAACGACTATAACGATCAGGACAGTTTCGCTGAGGGTCTTGATAACTTCGTTTATTGCGTCACGGATATACTCCGTCCCATCGTAGGGTATCGCGACCTTCATGCCACTTGGAAGATTGCTCTCGATGTGTGGAAGAATCGCTCGGACTGCCTTGATCACATCAAGGGAATTTGCATTCGGTAGGGCCCAAATACCCATAAATGTTGCTTGATCGCCATTAAAACGAACATCTTCGGTGTAGTTTTCTGCTCCTAGGACAACATCAGCGATCTCGGCCAATCGAACCACTGTATTCCCATCTTGCTTTACCACGAGGTTCTTAAATTCGGCCGTTGTACGAAGATCGCTGTTTGCGACAAGATTGACTGAGATCATCGATCCCTTCGTACTTCCGATTGCAGAAAGCGCATTGTTGTTCGCCAGCGCATCCCGAACTTCGGTGGGGCGAATTCCCAAAGCTGCCATTCGATCTGGCTTTAGCCAAATACGCATTGCAAACGTACGTGCCCCCAAAATGTCGGCTTTTTGCACGCCGGGTACCGCAGATAACTGGGGTTGAACGACTCGCGTTAAATAGTCAGTAATTTGATTACCCTCGAGCTCTGCCGAGGAGAAGCCGAGGTACATCGAAGCAAATCGATTATCGCTACTTTCAACGTTAATGACGGAAGACTCTGCTTCCGGTGGAAGATCATTTCGAACCTGCGCCACCTTCGATTGGATCTGCGTCAGCGCATCGTTCACATTGAAGTTCAATCGAAGATGAGCTGTGATCTCACTGATGCCCTGCTTGCTTGCCGACTCAAGATAATCAATGCCGTCTGCACTTGCGATTACGCGCTCGAGCGGCGTCGTAATGTAGCCACGCACAAGATCAGCCTCGGCGCCGATATAGGCGGTCTTTATTGTCACAACAGCGCTATCACTGCGCGGATACTGTCGAACTGTCAGCTTCCGAATGGACTGGTAGCCAGCCATAAAGATAAGGAGGTTCAGGCAAATCGCTAGAACCGGCCGTCTAATGAAGAGATCTGTCCATTTCATACTATCTGCCCGATTAAGTGAGCCTTTTGAAACACATGAGTCTATGAGTCCTGAACCGTCGGCGCCTCGCTATTTGGTGGCACCGTACTGTTGTTAACGTTCACTGCAACCAACGGGCGAAGCTTAAATGAGCCGGTGGTCACCACTTCTTCGCCGACCTTGAGCCCGCTCAACGCCCGAGTAAAGTCACCTCGCTGCTCGCCGAGATGGACGATCACCTGGCGAACGCCCTTGTATTCTTTTCCACTTTTGTCTTTCATCATCTCGACCACATAGACCGCATCTCCGTAGGGAGCGTACGTAATACCGGAAGTAGGAATGACCAAAACCTTAGCCTCTTCTCCGAGATCTACGGTGATGCGAGCGAACATGCCGGGCTTTAATTGCTCTGCCGCATTCGAGATGGTCGCCTGCACATCCACGTTTCTAGTTGATTCATTAATATTTGGATTTATCGCGGTGACCTGACCTTCGAATGTAACTCCAGGGAACGCATCGACACCTAAAGTGACTTTGCTCTTGGACGTTATCTTTCCAACAACCTTCTGAGGCACCGAGAAATTGATATAAATGGGATCAACTGAATAAAGAGGGAGAAGAGGTGCACCCTGGCCAACATATTGACCGAGATTCACCACTCGGATACCGGCCCGACCTGCAAACGGAGCAACTATCCTCTTTCGCTCGATAATCGCTCGAGTAGATGCCGCCTCAGCTTCGGCCTGACGAAATTTTGATTGAGCATCTTCAACGGTTGCGGCAGACATCGCACTCTGATTCTTGAGGCTCATCGCTCTACTCAGGTTTTGTCGCGCCAACTCAAGTCGAGCGCTCGCAGCTTTAAGGTTGGCCTCTTCCACCGCTGTATCTAGCTCAATGAGCTGCTGCCCCTTCTCTACTTTGGCCCCAGACTCTACGAAAATGCGGGCAACCTTCCCCGCCTCTTCGGCGCTTAGAGTCACCCCCTGTACAGCGGCAAATGAACCAATCGTTTCTAATTTAGGCCGCCAGACAGTTTCCGTGACCAACGCCGAAGTAACAGACTCCGGCGGCATCGCGAAGTTCTCGTGCTCTGCAATCGCTCGGCTAATTTGAACGAACTTCACTCCACCCAAGGCGACCGTGACTATCGCCATCACTCCGGCTGCTCCGACTACTTGTACTATACCTTTCATAAGCGACCATCTCCCCTTACTTGTTCGGTCTCTGGCGGCGGTGCCGCGATAGAGATATCAGCTGGCCTGATCGATGACACTGCTTCAGTAATTAGTTTTTCGGAACACCCCATACCCCGCAGAGAAAAAGCGGTTATGTGCTCTGCCACTCCTCGAAGGTCTTCGATCGAGCTAAGGTCTCGTTGATCGAGGCGCTCAAGGAAGATCTTGTGACTGCCGTAGAATGCACACTCCCCATTTAGACTACGTGCACAAAGAAGCGCGTTTTTTGGAGTGATCGACGGATTCAGAATCCCTATGGCATGAACAAGGGACTCTTCAATAGGTCGCATAAACTGATCGGCCACCGAGACAATGAGAGCCTCGAACATTTCCG
>JAYVGZ010000027.1:0-10202 GCA_043771805.1 Pseudomonadota bacterium | reverse complement strand
GCAGAGTCTTAGAGTGTCCCACGGTGGGACGCTCCGTTAATATCGTGTATTGACCTTAGTTTGGGCCCGTAACGTTTGGTGTCCCACGGTGGGACGGGTGCTGTGAATAAATCAATTGCTGGCCTTTCGTATCTTCGAAGCCTTTCACCATGGAAGGGCACTGGTTCTTTTACCTTGGAGGCAATCACTGCTGTTATGCGTCGCTTGGGTAATCCCCAAGACGCTATCCCGACGATACATATTGCTGGCACTAATGGTAAGGGCTCCGTTTCTGTCGCCACCGCTTCGATTCTTGGAGCTGCGGGCTACAGGGTAGGACTCAATACTTCGCCGCACTTACAACAGCTAAACGAGCGCATAGTCATTGATGGCAGGGCGGTTGACGATGCATATATCGGTGAGTTTGCCTATGAAGTACGTAATGCGGGCAACCGTGCAGGCGAGAATTTGTCCTTTCATGAAGCGTTAACCGCAATATCATTCCTTGGTTTTCGTGAGAGTGGATTAGAGTGGGTAGTGATGGAGGTGGGCCTGGGGGGTCTCCTTGATGCCTCTAATGTGATTCGAAGACCAGCTGTGGCAGCCATCGTAACTATCGATTTTGACCACCAACATACCCTTGGGAACACTCTCTCCGAAATAGCGGCCCAAAAGGCTGGAATCATCAAGGCAGGATCTCCCGTAGTCGTGGGTTCTGTTGGTTCCGAAGCAAGAAGAGTCATTAAGAGAGTGGCCGCCGAGCTGAATGCACCAGTTGTTTGGTATTCTGAAGATTTCGGTATCGACGGTGAGCCCGCTCAAGGCGTTCAAGCGACACAGTTTTGGTGCAAATCGACGCTCTTGACGCCAGAAGCCTTATTCTCGCTCTCGTATCACCTTCCGGGCAGTCATCAGAGCCACAACATGGCTATTGCGACTGCAATTGGTCTGACCATTGGGATTCCGGCCGAGGCGTGTATGTCAGGAATAGAGAGCGTTTTTTGGCCGGGACGCCTCGAGACGCTCAGTGTTGAGGGTACTGGCTTCCTTTTAGACTGTGCACACAACCCTGCGGGGGTTAGGTCCTTTATCTCATTTCTCGATAGTCAGCACCTATCGGGTATTGACCTAACTTTTGGCGCGCTAGATACCAAGAATTGGAAAGAGATGGTTGATCTGTTAGCTCCATACGTCTCAAACTGGCGAATTTTACGTCCAGAGTCTGAGAGGGCGCTTGATGGTATGCTTATACGCGATTTTCTTGCACTATCGAGACCTGACATAAGTGTTCAGTTATTTGAAGGTAACTATGAAGCATGGTTGAAGGAGATCCTTCAAAGCTCCACAGAAAAAACATATTTTGTTACCGGTTCTATGTATATGGTCGGCCAGGTACGAAGGATGCTTGGCGTAGAGATGCCCCGTCTTTGGCAGCGTGCAGACGGGCGCCCACTAAGAAATATAGGGTAGCCTAACTGTAGAAAGTTAACGATGTTTTGTTTTTGCGGGGAGAGATGACCCAATTTGCAACTTGGCGCGGGCTGATTGAAAGCGACATGGCGGACATCCCTCGCTGGTCAGCTTCTGGATGCCCCGAATTACAGGATGCCGTCAAATATGTTTTATCTAGTACTGGCAAGCGGTTACGTGCATTGTTGGTGCTTTCTATAGTATCCGATTTGAACGGAAAGCAGGATCTATCAGCGGCGATATCTGTAGCAGCTGGGCTTGAGTGTATGCATGCCGCCTCACTTGTTCATGACGATCTACCCGCTCTTGATAATGATGATATGCGAAGGGGGAAGCCCTCTTGTCATCGTGCCTTTTCCGAGGCGACGGCCATTCTCGCAGGTGACCTCCTGGTCGGTGCAGGTTTTTCATGTATCGCTCGAAGCGGACTGGAGCCAACGCAGCAAAGTCGATTGGCAGAGCTTTTGGGATCAACGTGGACAAACCTTTGCGTTGGGCAAGCTCTCGACCTTACGAGGAACGCGCCTGACTCTGATCAGAACCGAATCATGGCTTTAAAGACGGGAGCTTTGTTCGGTTGTGCCACTGGTGCTGGCGCTCTTTGTGGGGGGCTTGATTCGGAAGCTACCGATGCGTGGGTCGAGTGGGGGACCCGCCTCGGAGTTCTCTTTCAGCGCGTGGATGACGTGCTTGATGGTGACAGGCCAAGTAGTTCCGTTCCTGAACTACTCACAAGTAGGGAGCACCTCAAGCGGGAGCTCGCGTTTCTGGCCCCGGCAGCGCGTATGAGTAGCTTTACCTCTGATCTGCTGGCCGAAATTATTCCTGAAGAGCTTCTGAGCTCCTCTCGTCCTCTTGACTGAAAGAGTAGAAGCAAGAAGTAAATTCCAAAACTCTGTTATCGTCAATTTCGACACCCTCTTGGGTGAGAAGTGCCTGTTTTTTTTCGACTCCTCCTGCATAGCCGCCGAGTGACCCGTCTTTCATCACGACCCTGTGGCACGGCACAGTTGGTGCGTGGGGGTTACTATTCAAAATACGACCTATTGCCTGAAAACCACGTGTCTTCAGGGCGCGCCCTAGCTCGCCGTACGTAGTGACGGAGCCGCTTGGTATGCGGCAGAGAAGATGGTAGACCCGCTTCGACATAGCTGACGACATAGCTAAGCCCGCTGTTCCCTTCGAAATTCGAGCTGGCGAGTCAGCCGCGGGGGACGTTTTATAACTGTCTTGGTCCCTTAACATTCTATGACTCCTGAATCTTCAGATATTTCCAGTCCACCGATTTCCGATATAGAGATACAACTCCTTATGGGAGGTATCCGTCAAGCAGGCTCGGTTTTGCTGGAGTACTGGCCCGGTCGACTGGGTTCTTCCGCGCTGGGGCCTGTCGAGTGGAAGGGAGATGGATCGCCAGTCTCGGCTGCGGACTTACTGTCCAACCAGACTCTATGTGGGTTGCTTCAAAGGCTTTATCCGAATGACGCAATTCTTTCTGAGGAAGTACCAGTTGACGCCGTCGCGCTTAAGGCTTCGCGCCGAGTTTGGATCATTGACCCTTTGGATGGCACATCAGCGTTTCTTCAAGGGCGCGATGATTTTTCGATTCTGCTCTCTCTTTGGTGCGATAATAAGCCGGTTTTAGGCTTTATGTTCTTTCCAGCTCGCGACCAGATGGTTGTCGCCCAGAAAAACCATGGAGCACTGCTGAATGGTACGCTAATGGCTGTTTCTCAGGCCTCGGAGTGCATTTCGGGAGGAGCGTACATACGGAATTTTGATTGTTCCAAGCCGCAACTAGCGTCTCCGGTGATGGACTCCGGTCTTGCATTGATGAAAGTTGCTTGTGGCGACTTGCAAGGTGCAATCATCAAAATGACAACTCATCGTGAGTGGGACCTAGCCGCACCAATTGTTGCGATCCTTGAAGCTGGTGGGAAGGTTACTGACGAGCAGGGAAATTCTGTCTTGTGTGGCACAGGTGAGATGCTGTTCTCTTATTTTGTTGCATCTAATCGGCGATGCCACGAAGAGTTGCTGGAGTTGATTCCCCGATAACTAGTTGATTATTCTATCGTCCACTTTTTTTCGTGTAGTTAATCTGCGGGAGACTATCATGCGTCAGCCTATCTCGGCCGATAGTTCCTGTGAACATCGGAGTACGGTCAAGGTTTCAGCAATTATGGGCATGAGGTATAACGATCAACAGAAAGAGTTAATAGCAGCCGCGCGTCTCGGTGATGCGGCTGCGCTGCGCGCCCTAGTTGATGTCTCGTTCGACGTCGATTGTGAGCTCAAATACGGCTCCAGTGCACTAATGATAGCGGCGTCGCGCGGACACGAAGAGTGTGTTCGGATTTTAGCGAGTGCAGGCGCCAAGGCTAATCGACGCAATCGCTTCGGCGCTACCGCTCTTATGGAGGCCGCAGAGAAGGGGCATTTTTTGGTTGTGAGGGCTCTTGTGGAGCTCGGAGCCGAAATCAATCTTCCCCACAACAACGGCACTACGGTTCTGATGGCCGCAACGCTGCGGCGGGATGTTAAGATGATTCGCCTACTCCTTGAGCTTGGCGCAAGTCCTGACGTTGAAAACTTTGATGGTTGGAGCGCCCGAAAGTGGGCAGCTGCAGAGGCAAATCGAGCTCTCATGGACGTCTTCGGATTGTTGAAGGATGAAGAGGCTAAGGCACCGGCGGAGATCATCGAGGTGCCCGCTCCTAAGCCCTCGCCTTCGGTAACGAATGATGCCTTCTGGACCGCTTTTATGCGCGCGGCCTCCGTGGGTGATGCGCCTTCCCTTCGACGTCTTGCGGATGACGGCGTGGAGATAAATGGACAGAGCCCGAACGGTACAACTGCTCTCATCGCCGCTGCTAAGAATGGTAAGAAGGAATCTGTCCTTGAGCTCATAGAGCTAGGCGCAGACCTCAATATATTTGATGCAGAGGGCCTTACTGCAATCGCGTGGGCAGCTAAGAACGGCCAAACAATGATTGTTCAGGCGCTCAAGGAGCGCGGAGCAGGGGAACCAAACGCTAACGTGGAGGACGCAAGCTTGAAGGCTGACGACACTCCAGATGCTCCGTCTGCATAAATCAGCGACACTGCGCTGTGCTTCACCACCAAATACCTTCATGAAATTCATCGCTAGGCTTTTTGACGCATCCGGTATCCGGTAAGCGTTGAGGGGGTGGAGTTAAAGTCCGAGCATCGTCCACCCCTGAGGGGTATGGTCGCGTGGCGCATTTCTCTACTGGTGCCAGAACGCTTACTTTTTGACTTGATCGGCAGCAGCGCGGTATACCCGCTTCCTTAGCAGACTATTTCGGCTTCAGAAGGGGCCCACGAGCTGCAGCATACCGTCAAGGGCGATCGGCACAAACTCATGGAATACCTATACAGTTTCATCGACTTCTTCATTCACATCGATAAACACCTTACAGACGTCGCAATTCAATACGGTGTCTGGGCATACGCTATCCTGTTTGTGATTATTTTTTGCGAAACGGGTCTCGTCGTCACGCCGTTCCTCCCCGGGGATTCTCTTCTGTTTGCCGCGGGAGCTCTAGCGAGTAAGGGCGCATTTGATGTGAACCTTCTAGCCTTACTTCTATTTATCGCAGCAGTAGTCGGTGATGCCGTAAATTATCAGTTCGGTCGGCGCATTGGCCCCAAGGTCTTTGAGAAGAAGGACTCTCGTATTTTTCGACCAGAGTACCTCCGTCGAACCCAGCAGTTTTTCGAACGCTACGGCGCTAAAGCGATCGTCTTCGCTCGCTTCGTTCCTATCGTACGGACGTTTGCGCCATTCTTAGCGGGAGTGGGAACAATGCGGTACGCGCAGTTTGCTACCTACAATATAGCTGGAGCTGCCCTGTGGGTTGGCTTATTTACTTACGGCGGCTATTTCTTTGGTGCGATGCCCTTCGTAGAAAGAAATTTCAAGTATGTGATCTTAGCAATCATCATCATCTCGATTCTACCGGGTGTTTTTGAGGTATGGCGTGCGCGTCGGGAGGCGAAGAACAGGCAGCCTGCCTAAATTGCAAAAAAGGAAATGGTAGGGCTGAGGTCTCATGTGCATTTCCCTTGCTCCACAACCGAGAATCGCACGATAGTCCCAGAACGATGAAGATACGCTCTGTGTCGCGCATTCGATTGTTGCTGTATATCTGCGCCGTTTCTTACGGACTAACCTTTTGGTCATTCGCGCCTGTTGACCCAGATCTCGGTTGGCATCTCCTGGGTGGTGAATGGACTGCTAGCAACAAGGCCGTACCCACTACTGATTTCATCAATCTATTCGGTGCCACGTGGCACGACTACCACTGGCTAGCGCAGCTTTTTATGTGGTGGATCTTTTCCGCCTGGGGATTTCTTGGCTTGATATGGGCCTTCGGCCTCGTGATGGCGGGACTTTGTTTCACCGTTGTCTTTATCGCCGATCGCGTGATGCGTGGAAAGCTGCTCGGGGTTGGGATTCTCGTTACCCTTATGTGTGCCGTGCTGGCCGTCGAAGCAGTCGCTTCCCACCGTCCACAGATGCTTGCCCTTGTTGGGCTTGGTATGGCTGTAGGTGTGCTTGTTCGCAGGCGGCAGGCTGGCGAACTCTCGGCCCTTTTCATCGGTACAGTCATAATCTCAAACATCCACGTGTATTGGATTTTCGTCCCGTTACTGTGGTTCATTTACCGCGTTATACCAAGACACGGCGAGCATCAACGTCGATATGGTCTCGTCGGCTTAGCCCTACTTTCTATCGCGCCGCTTTTTTCACCCTACGGCTTATTGGGCGCGGATCTCTCGCTGCTTGGAATTTTTCAGAACTACATCGTTCTTTTCGATTATGTTTTGACGCCTCAGATCTTAAGCACCACTCTGCAAGAGTTCAGAAGTAGCCTCGCTGATTCTGGATCCCCGCGATGGTTAGTTTTGGGCTCACTACTAGTTGTGGCTCGGGAGTGGGGGAGAGGGCCGCGGCTTGCTAGGAGAGGGGACCTCTACCTTTTCTTACTCGGGCTCGTTTTGGCGGTCTCGAAGGTGAAATTTATCGCGCTCTTTGGATTGTTTTCGATGCCGTTGATGCTCCGACTTCTCCCTCGGGTTCTGCGGTCATTCAATCAGCACTTAGGGGTTCCTCCGGCCTCCGCAACGAGGGTGACCCTCGCCGCAGGAACCATAACAGCCCTTGCATTCGCCTACCTGAATCGACCCACTCAATCGTACGAGCCCAGCAACCTTGAAATCATGTACCCGATCAATGCCTGCGCTCAAATCGTTCATGATGATTTGCTTCAGACTCTCTCAAAACCAATTCGGGTGCTGGTGTCATTTGATCATGGAGGTTGGTGTCGGTGGAGTATGAACCGTGCTGCACCGTCTCTTGATGCAAGGGTCATGGCCGATGGCCGAACTCAGGGACAGGGAGGAGAGTATTACAAACAGCTCTTCGATCTTTTCGCCTTGAAGGGAGCGTGGATCTCGACGCTTTCGAGGTGGAGGCCAGACTTCGCCGTGGTGAGTAAGGACACGGCACTTGCTCAGTTCATGGCATTGGCCGGGAACGCCTGGACTCTCGTATACCAAGATGGCAACTTCGCTCTCTTTAGGGCGCGGCACGACGAGTTTAGAGCTAACGAAGAGGGCGACTGAAAGTGATCTCAGGAATGAAGAAACGAAAATCCACAACCCTTCTCGTTCTAAGACGATTGAGTAGATTCTCGACCAACCCGTTGCCAAATCGACCCATTACTGATGTATAGGACACATGCCCCACATTTTTCCCTTCTCTGAGTTTTGGTGGTTCTACGGAATCTTCTCCGTCATAGTCGGCGTTGTGCTTTACCTTTCGTTAAGGTTATTTCACCGTGATCCCGAATCAGTTACCGCCTCCAAAGCTGCAAAGTCGGCACTCTCCTGGTTTGCGCTTGCCCTTCTTTTCAACTTATTCCTTTATTACTTTACTGGGTGGAGACTCCATCAGCACCCTGAATTGGTAGCCGCGCACGGAGCCCCGCCTGAGCAGATAGCATACTCTACCGCCCTAGAATTTCTGTCCGGGTACCTTGTAGAGAAGGCGTTAGCAGTAGATAATTTGTTTGTCTTCATCGTCATATTTCGATTCTTTTCGATCCCGGCCCAGTTTCAACATAGGGTACTATTCTACGGACTCTTCGGCGCAATCGTCCTTCGCGCAATCTTTATCAGCATCGGAAGCTTCGTGATGTCGATCCATATCGTGGTCGTCCTGTTTGGACTTTTCCTGATGTACCAAGGCTTTTCGGTCTTAAGAGGAAAAGATCCCGAAATCGATCCCGAGAAAAATGCTGTGCTGCGTTTGCTCAATCGATATCTACCCGTATCTCGAACCCTCGATGGGCAAAATTTCTTTACGGTCGAAAATGGCAAGCGGTTTGTCACTCCACTATTTGTGGCACTTATTTTGATCGAGATTACAGACATCATGTTTGCATTTGATTCTGTCCCGGCGATCTTTGGGCTTACAAATGAACCGCTCGTTGTGTTCACATCCAATATTTTCGCCGTCATTGATTTGCGAGCACTCTACTTTTTACTAGCGGCCTTTATTCATAAGTTTCATTTCCTTAATGTGGGCTTAGCCTTTGTGCTGATCTTTATTGGCTCTAAGATGTCGTTTCTTGATTCATACTTCGGCGGCAAGTTTCCGACGCAGCTCTCGCTGTTGATTGTGGTGGCGCTTATCCTTGGATCGATTGTTTTTTCTTTATTCAAACCGCCGAAGGAGCAGCCAGGCGAGGAGTGAGATAAAGGCACCGAACCCTCGCTGTGAGTCGAATGAAGCTGTGTTAAAGATGGTTGAACTAAACGGCATAAAACTCTCCCAGGGTAATCGAGGTAGATCTTTTAGCGCCGATCTGACCACGCTATGGAATATCGAAGAGAGGTAGACGGACTGCGCGCATTGGCAGTGGTAGCGGTTGTTCTTTTTCACGCGGGATTTCCACTATTTCCCGGCGGGTTTGTTGGCGTGGATATTTTCTTCGTCATCAGTGGCTACTTGATAACATCAAATATACTCTCCGAAAAAACAGCAGGCACTTTTTCGCTCATCAATTTTTATGAACGCAGAGCTCGGCGCATTCTTCCGGCGTTGTTTCTTGTTATGTTTACGTGCGTGCCTTTCGCCTGGCTGTGGCTTCTACCGCAAGATATGGCAAATTTTTCACAAAGTTTGATAGCGGTGATCACATGTGTCTCCAATATATTTTTTTGGAAAACAACCGGCTATTTTGAGACAACATCTGAGCTCAAACCCTTACTGCATACCTGGAGCTTAGCACTCGAAGAGCAATACTACCTTTTCTTCCCGGTTTTTCTCTCTCTTGTATTTCGTTCAGGCACGCGTCGTATGATAGAAATTCTTGCGCTCACAGCCGTGGTCAGTCTGGCGTTGGCACAATGGGGATCGACAGCGTATCCGGAAGTGGCATTCTTTTTTCTGCCAATGCGAGGTTGGGAGCTTTTAATAGGGGCACTTGTCGGAGTCTATTTAGGTCACCGAAAAGGATTTGCAGAGAGCCCCATAGACGGTGATTTAATCAGCCAGGCTGGAAGTCTTGCGGGGTTACTTCTCGTTGTTATTGCCATTTTCATTTTCGATGAAAACACGCCGTTCCCGAGCGTATACGCGCTTGCGCCAACTATTGGAGCGGCGCTCATCATTTTGTTTGCCACACCGCAAACAATCGTAGGACGGCTTCTTTGTAGTGGACCCTGCGTCGGGGTGGGGTTAGTCAGCTACAGTGCATACTTGTGGCACCAACCTTTATTTGCCTTTGCCCGGCATAGAACTGTCGATGGCTTGGGTACCTGGTCGTTGGCAGCGTTGAGTATTTCCTCATTTGTGCTCGCTTACTTAAGCTGGCGGTATGTGGAGATGCCGCTGAGAGATAGGCAACGATTCTGTTGTAAGAGAATGTTTTTGTACGGCAAAATTTGTTGTTACCTTTTTCTGACATTTGGTTTGGTCGGGCATTTTACCGGAGGTTATTTCTTTCGAAGTTACGACGAGTTCTTTCGTCGCCTACAGAATGCGGCCGCCGAGAATGGAAAAGATGGCAAATGTTGGAGTCTTCTGTCGGAGGACAGCTCTTTGTCGAAGCCCTGCTTGCTCGGAATTAGTCAAGGTAATACTGCATTTGCAATTGTAGGTGATAGTCACGCTGGGGCGCTTGTAGACGAACTTAGCCGAGCTGCTTCTGCTTTGCATCTGGGAGGGTATGACTACACTCATTACAGCTGTCTAACGTTATTGGGTGGGTTAGAAAAAAACCCAGAGAGAGAGCAGTTTGTATGTCATCACGTGCGTGAAAATTTTTTTGAGAAGCTCAGTTCCAATACTTTACCAAAGAAGCTGATTTTATTTTCTCGATGGACAATATCGATTGAAAGGAAGCGATTCGACAACAAGGAAGGGGGCGTAGAGTCTGGCAAGGAGCCATTGAGTTTTCCAAGCGATACAGAAAGCTTGGCCTCTCTTGAGGCAATACAGAAGAGTTATCAGGACTCCGTCCGCATCCTATTAAATCGCGGCATCGAGGTGATTCTGGTGTACCCCGTGCCTGAGATGGGGTGGGATGTCCCCGCGCGGCTGAGTCGCATTTACTTGAGAAAGGGGCTACTCGAGAAAAGTGATGGATCCACCTCGTACGCGGCGTTTCAGGAGCGAAATAGAAAGACTTACGAGGCCCTAGATGCAATCGGAGAGCACC